>CALLPO010000122.1 GCA_938015605.1 uncultured Candidatus Altimarinota bacterium
CATAGAAGTAAATCATTAGTTGCCCCTACCAGTAATTTTTGTAAAGTTTGATCTATAGTGTGAAGTGTTGAATATAGTAGAGGTGTGTGGAGGTGGTTTTGTGTTTGAGAATGATTTTGAGCTCCGGCATTATGTAATATGATCAAAGAGGATAGAGATACTGCCCCTTCAGGAACTGCATGAAAACAATGTGAAACAGGTGAGGGTTTGACTATTCAATCAGGAGACTCAAAGCAACTGTATAACCCTCTAGGGCAAGCATATAATCACTGACATGAGGGCCGTGATGATGCAACTTGTAAAGCTTATAAGACTACATGTACAGATGGTTCATTGATGTCTCAAGATGCAGAAACAGAATATAATACATTATGGTTTGGTTGATCTAAATGGTATAGTGAAAAAACTTCATGTTTACAAAAGGTACCATGAAGGAATAAAGAATTAACTTTCCAAACAAATCTCCGTAACGTTACTAGTTATTCATATAGGCTTAATTATTCAGACATGAGTAATATGTTTATTAAAATGACTAGTACTAATTCTAATCTTGAACCTGCAGAATTTACTAAAGAACTGTCTTTTGACTTTGAGTCTCTTTCTGTTTGAACATGTACTGATTATATGTTGCATTGATCATGAAGAATTATTCATATAGATACTCTGTATGAAACTCATATGAAGTTTTGTAAAGAAAGTAGAACAAAACTCTGAATCTATCATAGAGTTAAAAGGCAAAATTCTAGTTGAGCTTATGTATTTCAGGATAACTATTTAAGGCATTGAACTATTGAATTAGAAGCTTGAGCACAAATTCAAAATGTATGAGACCATGTAGATTGAATCCCAGCAACAAAAGTAATTTCTTATAGCCCTGTATCTACTTGAAATGAACAAAAATTAACTTTCGAGACAAATCTTAATAACATAACTCAATATACATATCTATTAAACTATTCTGACAAAAATAATATAGTTTTAGATCTATCAAGATATAGTAAATACCTAGAACCTTCTTCTTTTCAAAAAGTGCTTTCATTTAATTTTAATGCACTAAATAATAGTTCATGTACAAATTATATAAAACACTGATCCGGGACAATAATTGGTCAAGGAGTGCTTTTTGAAACACATCTAAAATTTTGTAAAGAGCCTGATTGAAAGCTTTGAATCTATCATAGAGTTAAAAGACAAAATTCTGATTGAATATATATATTCAATGATAAAATTCTCAAACACTGAGTTATTGAATTAAGTGCTGCTTGAAATATAACAGAGGTATGAGAATTTGTAGAAGTTCCAGGAAGTTGAGTTTCATGATCTAATCAAACAACTACATATACTGGTCCTACTTGTAAATTAAAAGATGCAACAGTGTGAAACTATGGATGACCCTTTTATGACCCAGCAAATAGTTGTAAAGCTCATACAAATTTATTTGCATGTGGGAGTACTAATGTCTTAACTAGTTGAAATTTTTCTCCAAAAGCGAGTATCTCATCATTTTCGTTTTATAAAAGTGAAACCAAGTGTTTAGAAAATAATTAGTATTCTAATAAAAAACTTAGTATTATAGCTAGGTTTTTTATTTGCTTTTACAAAGCAAAAAAATATAATATTATCAATATTTTTCTAATGAAATTATTATGAAAAAAATAGCAATTATATTATTTTTTGGATTTCTATTAACATCATGTTTTTGAGATTCTGATGAAGTAATAAAAGCAAAACAGGACCTTGGAGTTATTCAATGAACCTCTATAGAGGAGAGTGTTGAAAATAATGAGGGATCAATAGCAATACCTACTATGTGAGACCTAATGGATATCAAAGGTGATCCAAGAATCAAGATAACTCAAATATCTGGAGAAAAATTATTAGAATTGTGAGATTTGGATTATGATGAATTCAAGACTTGATATTCTAAGATTACAGGAACAACACTTGGACAAGTAGACAAGATTATTGTTTCTTTTTCTAATGAGGAGTCAGAGTTTCCATCTGATTGATTTACACTGAAAAAATTTAAAGGATGAGATACTACTTTTGAGTACAATGCTAGTTCAAAGTTTAAGGTCTTAGATTTTGGAGTTAATCAATATAGATTTGTTGCATACTCAGGTACCCAAAAATCCATTCTTGAACTTCTTGTTGTTGTTTCAGAAGATGATAAAAGAGTATTGGAATGAAATGCTAGTGTTTGAGATTATGAAGAAAGTGTTGAAAATGTCACTACACAAGAAGATACAGAAGAAAATGTATATGAAGAATTAGCTGATGGGGACTTACCTAAGGGTTGAGACTTTTGAGATATTGTTAAGCTATGAGGAAGTTCGTTTACTTATTCAGATATTAAAGGTTTAGAAATAAATACAGTAACTGATACTTCTATAGATTGTAGTGATATTGATGGAGTAACTTCATATATTAAAGAGAATATTGCTAAGTGGCCTTATTGGAATACTTGTAGGAGTATTTTGAAAGAAAACTGAGTGTATTTATATGTAACAAAAATGGATCAAAATGAATATGTGTATGAAAAACATTATATAGATCCAAAACATTGATTACATTGATCATTTGAGTTAGAAAGAGGTGAATTGTATTCAACAGAAGATGAGTTATCTGTTACAGAAAGAGATTCACTTCTATGAGATAAAAACAAAGAATTAAAATCTAAAAATGATGATTTTACACAACAGAGTATAACTGATAGCTTATTTAAAAAAATAGCACAATAATTTATAATAAAACTAAATGAGAGTAGTAATAAAAATTTCAGGTGAAGCACTTGCTTGAATAGAAAAAGGGTGATTAGACTATGTAATGCTTGATAGTGTCTGAGACATAATTAAGAACCTAATTGATAGTTGAATTGAAGTTTGAATTGTAGTTGGGGCTTGAAACTTCATTAGATGAGCAGAGATTGAAAAAATTAAGATAGATAGATGTAATGCTGATAATATGTGAATGCTAGCAATTAATATTAATACAATTGCTCTTTCAGATGTACTTGAAAGAAAAGGTGTTGATACTAAGATAGTTAACTCATTTGATATTGATTGAGTAGCTGAAAGATTTAATAAAAACAAAGCACTTAAATATATTACAAATAAGAAAGTTGTACTTTTTGGATGATGAACAGGTAATCCTTACTTTACAACTGATACTGCTTGAGTCTTGAGAGCATTAGAAATTAATGCAGACATGATGATTAAAGCAACTAAAGTGGACTGAGTGTATACAAAAGATCCAATGAAGTATGATGATGCTGAATTCATAGAATCAGCTACCTATGATGAGGTTATTGTAAAAGGATTAAGAGTTATGGACTTCACCTCTATAGCACTGGCAAAAGAGAATAGCTTAGTTGTAAAGGTGCTTTCTCTTACTAAAGAAGACTCAATAAAAAATGCAATTCTTTGAAAAAAAGAATGAACAACTATTAGTTAAAAAATAAGAAGATTTACTTCTTATTTTTTAATTTAAGAATAAATTAAGGTTTGTTCAAACTTTTAGTTCATAAAATGTTGAAAACTTTTAGTTTTTCACTATTATGTTAATAACACATCTTTGCTCTCAAAATAGATAAAAAAAGGAAGGTTATGAACTATACAAAAATACAAAAATCTGTAGCATCATTCTTGTTGCCACTTTTTTTCTTTTGACTTGTTTTTAGATACCCTTTTGGGGATTTTTTTAGTTGAGCGAAAGCTATTAATCCAGAAGTAAATTCACTAGTATCTATACTGGTAAATGAAGATATTTATTCTTGAGTGGAATCTAGTGTAGAGAGGTATGCTGAAGATATCCAGAAACAATTAGAAAAAACAAGAGTAGTAATTATTCCTGTTCCAAGTGATGCTAGTGTTTTTCAGATAGCATCAATGAATGAGAATCTCTATTATGAATGATATAAGTGATTAACAGGTGAATGAGATTTTGAATCAGAGTTGGTATGAAGTGTATTTGTTTGAAAAATACCTGCTCCTGTTGTTTTTGATGGGGACAAAAGTTCACAAACTATTTTTCCATATACAGATTTTGAAGATAAAAAATACGTCTATAATCATCAAACACAAAAGTATGAAACAAATTCTAACAATTTAGGATGACTTAAAGCAGAAATTTGGCATTGAGTGATAGTTCCAAATAAAGGGTCAGACCAAGAAGATATTGATGCTATTAATGATTTCTTTGATAAAGATCATGATTTTTATGAGTGAGTAGGAAATTTTACAAATGAGAAGTGAACAATAAATTGAAAAACTAATGAAGATGTAGACTCAAATTATAAACCATATGTCTTTTATTTTGATGAGTTTAGAGAACAGGCTTCTTTAAGTTATTCAAAATATCAATGATATGAAGCTTACTTAGAGAATAAAGAAGATCTTAATTATTCAAGATATTCAAAGGAATTAGCTCAATCTATTCAAGACAAAGTTTTGTGAGCCCAAAGTGATCAGATTACTGATTTAATGCAAGACCTAGATCCAAATATAACTGATCTTTCTGCTCTTGAGAGTTTTAAATCTTCATGACCTGATATCTCTAATACTTCTGCAATCTCAACAAGATTTATTACAAATAATGTTACAAAGAAATTTTTAGAAGTGTTGAATTCTTCAACATTGTGAGATTTTAGAAAAGATGTTTATAATGCAGGTAGATATAATTGAGAATGAGCTAAGGTTAATGTTGATACTATTGCATATTTAATATCTATTTTGGATACTCTTTGAGATAATGTTATTAAATGAGTTAATAATAACCTTGAGAAAAAGATTGATGAATTAGTTAAGTGATGATTGTCTAGAAAAATAGCTGTCCCTTTAAATATCTCTCTTTCAGGGTGATGAACTTCATGAGGAACTAATTGAAGTGGATTTCAGACATGTTCTACTAAAAAATACACTAATTTCTTATATTGAAATCATTGAGATGAATTCAATGAAGCAATGGACTGTACAATGTATAGGTGAAGTACAGATAATTGAGGGACATTAGTTGAGGCAAATAGATGATATAATATTGACAATGTTCAGTGAGATATTAATGCATGTAAGGCAATTTGAACAAGTTCTATAGGTAAAACACAGGGATATTGGGCAGGTAATTCTCCTTTATGATTTGATGCATCAACTTTTCAATCATGAGAGCTAACACTTAAAGATTCTAATTTAAATCTTGCTATAAGACCACTATTTGATATCAAATGAGGGAAAAAGACAACAGACAAAAGTAAAACACCTGATCCAAGAAATTGTTTTGATAATAATTATCTTCTCTCATATGAGGAAGAGATGGATTTATGAAACTGAAATGAGAGTGATGACAATCAATGTGTTCCAAGTTATCAACTTCCAATAGATTGACAATCTGAACTTAATTGGACCTGTAATTCTACAAATAAACCATATGAATATTCTATAGGTTTTATTGATAACTATAAAGCAATTGAGCCTTTACCTGTTTTTCTCAACCAAGGAGATTCATGTGACATAACTATCATTAGTTTTTCATGAACAGAAAGATACTCTAATAAGCCAGCTTGATATGGTTGATCATGATCATTACCAACTCAATGATGATGAGATGATGATGAATGATGTTATCCTACTATTAGAAATTTTGATTACAAAGCAATACCTAGTTTTATTGAGCATAAAGCTCCAACTGTAGGTGATTTAGGTGAACAAACTAATGCTATGATAAGTCCTAATTTACCAATTGATAAAGATAGGTATATTGATTTTATATGAGCTAGTGGGAAATATGTAAAGATTAATTACCCCTACCTTTACAGAGTTTGAAATAATTTAGAATATACGGGAAATTTCCCAGAGGACTACGAAAAAATTAAAGAACTTATTAATCAAACTGTTCAGTCAAAAAGTGCAGAGATTAATCAGGTAATTAGAGATAATAACCCTTCTGTTCTTTCATGAAAAGACAAAACTATATATGAAGATTATTTATATAACTGAGTATATCCAGACCCAGATTTTTGATTGGGAGAATTCTTACCAACTGAAAGTAATGATTTTATTCAAGGTTGAGATAAAAAGGATATATCTTACTATGATACACTAGCATTTGCTGTATATTGGAGTAATTTAGATAGTGTAGCTCAAAAATATAAATTTATTATTGAGAATTATCTCAGTGATCAATTCGAGTGAAATGCTAATTATGCACTTGCAAAACATAAAAAATCTTATGAAATTGCCTACTTATGAGCTCCATGAGATGCTCAAAATATGTATGTAACTCTTGATCCAGAAGGGAAAGGAGAAAACCCATACGCAGAAGTTGTTTCACAAAACCTTTTAGTAAATTCAGATTTGATGTCTGCAAATTTGTGATTATCTAATGAAGATGAGTCTGATGATGATGGAAAATTTAACTGTGCTCCTCCTGAATGAGTCCCATTATGGGAATGGATACCTGCAGTTATGTGTTGGTTAGATGATATACTTCCACCAAAAATCAAAATAGTGGAAAATAAATGTTCTACTAAGAGTTTGTTTGATGAAGATAAAAAAGAATCTTGAATATATGATTTTGGACAAAATGGTCCTGATATTGAGGCAGGATATTGTTCTGATGATGTTACTTGAAATTGAATTAGTGATTGTTTGGAGGAAGAAATTCAAAACGCAACTATAAAATTAAAAAGTTCAACATTAAAGGCCGGACATTGAGAAAATATAACTATAGAGGCTTGATTATTTGATTCAGATAATTCTACTATAGAATGAGTTAATCATATTAATACCATTTTTGAGCTAGTAAGTGTAGTAGTTCCTAGTGATCCATCATTACCATTTAACCAATCTAATTCTAAAGAAATTTATAATAGTGAGATTTTTGATAAAACATCTCGTAGAGAAGTTTCAAAATATATATCTTTTACAAACACTCAAGTTCCATTATCATCTTGAAAGGCATCATATAATTTTTCAGCAAAAAATAAAGATGCAGATATATCTGTTCGTTCAAGAGTAGTACTATTAGATAAGGATGATAAAATTATTAAAGAATTATCTTCTGATGAGACTAAAATTCAGATCAGAGCAACAACTTTTGCACTTTCTTCTAAGATTGTCTCAGGTACTGGAATTATAGAATCTAGTAGATTATGATTATTACCAAATAATGACACTAATGTTTTCTTTCATGATGCAAATGAGGAGTCTTTAGAATCACTGAAAACAAGAATTGCAAATTCAGGAATTGCTCAAAATAAACTGGTATTATCTTTGTCTAAATTTGATAAAGTTTGAGACATTCCAATGGCTTATCCATTAACTATAAGATATTTATATAATTGAAATTTAACAAGGGAAGATCTCAAAATTGAAAGTCTTACCTGAGTAGGATTTAAACCACTATACATACTTCCAGAAGCGGGTGAATATGATATTACTATAACTGATAATGAAGGGAAGACAGTAGCTCAAAGTTTTACAGTTATTTCTGATAAAGTTAGTAAAGTTGAAGTAGAATTATGAGCATCAGATTTAGAAGTGAATTGAAATATTACTAATAATATCCTAATATTAAAAGATAAATATGGTAATATTGTTCAATGACAACCATATGATGTAAGTATGAAGCTTTTAAGGTGAGGTCTTGTATTTCCAGACAATGGGACAGAATGATCAAGTACTAAAGATTTAAAGATATATAAATGAATACAAGTATTTAGATTAAAACCTACTTCAAAAGCAGCATCTAATTCACTAAGAATTGAAGTAAAGACTAATGATGCTTCAGTTGCAACAACAGTTTCTATAAATACACTTGAAAAGATTGAAACTTATATTGATATCCCAACTGATTTATGAGTTTGATGAGATAGTCATAATTTTACTCTTGCATTTGAAGATAGTAAAGGAGCAATTCTAGAAAACTTTAATTCTAGAGCGTATGTTAAAATTAATCCAATTTATTGAAAAGTTGCTACCCCTTATGTTGAAATTAAAAATTGAATTGCAAATGTATCAATGGAAACTTCAAATGTTGCCGGAGAAAATATACCTCTTGAATTTAGTATAGAGGGTTTATCAAAAACAATCAGAAAAAATATAACAATTCTACCTAGTGAACCAATGAAGATGGATTTGGTACTTTCAAAGTCAAAAATGGAAGCTTCAACTACAAGTTCATGAACTCTAAAAGTAGAATTAAAAGATAGATATGGGAATTTAGTACATAATGACAATTCAACTACATTTAATATTGAAATAGAAGAAAATTCAAAAAATAATTTGAAGTCTACAATCTTGAGTAAAAAAGCACAAAATGGTGAGGCAACTTTTGAATTAAGTGCAACTTCAAATCCTTGAACCGGTTATATTAAAGTTACTTCTGATCCTGATTTAAAACAAAATACTTTTACAGTAGGATCTTGAAGTGAAGCAAGGATTGTTGAATGAGTGTGAGTAAATGCAGTACAAGTTAAATCATATTACTTCTGGAATAAGGATAATATAGAAGGTAATAATTTTAATTGATTGTATTCAGTATTATTATGAGCTGAGTATTGAGATTTTACCCAAAAAGATTATTTAGCTGGTAGTTTATTATTTGATAGAGATAATAGAAGTTTAGCAGTTACATCTCTATTAAATAATCCACATTGATTTGCAGATTCTATAGTTTTTTGAAGAAATGGGTGAACTCAAAAGCAGTCATCTCAAGGGGATTTATCTCAAGATATTGAATTAAAAGTCCAATTAGATCAAAATAATAAACTCTATCTTGAAGTAAATAATAATGCAACTAATACATATGTTTGAAAAATATATTATAATTTTTGAAATGATGTGTATTTAAAAACTTGTATTTGAGAGGGGAATGATTTTGCTAATTGTGGATGAGGTATTGAAAAAACGTCTATTACACTTAAGTCACTTTCTGATAACTATACTGTATCTTGACTTGATGAAAATGAATTTACTCTAGGTGAAAAGAATGGAAATACACTTCTTAAGGTTAATAAGCAAGGAAGCTTTGTTGTTAACCCTTTAGTGACCTTAGAAGTGGACTCTAATAATATAGGAGAAGAGTTGGTAATTAATGTTTTGTTTTGAGATAATATTATTGGGAAAGTTGGCGTTAATTTTGAAAATCATAAGTATATAGTAACTAGAAGCCTACAAGAAACTCAAACTAATAAAAAGATAAATAAAAATTCAATTATTGCAGAGTTTAAGAGTTATATGTATGGAACAAGGGATACATATTTAAAAGATGGAACAAAAACATTAGCAATCTACTATAATGATCCATTTAAAGATGATAAAGCTTTAGATAGTTTTTCATCTGATTCACTTTCTTCACCTGAAAATTTCCAAACTGAGTGATGAATTTGATGGAAAAGTGATAATAAGTTTTTACTTAATTTTGCAGCGGGTAAAAATGTTTGAGAGTCTGTACAAGACTATGCAAGTTTTGGTTCTATAAATCTTTGAGATCCTGTAATTAATTTAAAGAAGATTACAGAAACTTTTAAAGAATCAACAGATGAAAAAAGTTTTGATTCTACAATATGAAATCTTTTATCAGATGAAGAAATAGAATCCTATCAAACATTTGATTATAACAATGATTGAAATACTGATATACTCCTTATTAAAGGAGATTGATATATTTCTCTTCTTGAAAATAAAGGAAATTCAGCATGATTTTTGGATAAATGAGATTTAGTATATATTGCAGATTATTGAAAAGCATCTTATGTTAAAGCTTGAGATTTTTCTGGTGACTGATACTGAGATATCTTTTTTGTAAATAATAAATGAGAACCATTTCTTTTTGAAAATAGAGAAAAAGATTTTGTAAGAATACCCTTAAAAGATACATTTGATCTTAATGCTAAGATTGTTCAAGTAGAAATATTTAATATGGACAATGATGCATTTGCTAGACAAGATTTAGTAACTTTAGATGATGCTTGAAATATTAATATTTTTTACTGAAATTGACAAGGAGAAGTAAATAAATTTACTAAAAAACAAATAGGTAACTGATACTGAATGACTTTAAATAGTGATTCAAGAACAGATGGTGCTCTTGTATATTTTGATTGACTTGTACAAATTGATGAACAAGACTTACTTGATAAATTAAGTGTAGATAACGATGCACTTGCTGAAGATCCAGTTTGAGGAAATGATGCATTTTTTGATAAAATAATGTTTGAAAAAATTAATTATTCAACATGAGAAAAAACTAATGATCAGCAAGAGACAAATATTGAAGAGAGTCTCCCTCTTCTTGATACTTTCCCTGAATGAGATATAGGGCCTAGTGCTAGTACAAATATGAGTGTTGCAGATTTTTTGAAAACTCACTCATGAAGCACCACTGTTCAGAAAGTAAATCATGTTGATTCAACAACTTTCATCAAGAGTGAATATGCTCATGCAGCTTGAATTGAAGTTGATAAGAAATTTAATGATGTTAATGGAGAAAATCTTCAATCTTGAGATTTAGTTGATGTAACAGTCGTATTAAAAAATACAACTGAAACTCCTAAAACAGGTGTTGCCTATGTTGATTCAGTAGTGAGTCCATTTGAAATGAGTGAGATGAAAATTACCATTGCTAATAAAGCAATAGAGAGAAAGGCTCCAGCTTGATATAGTTTACTAGTTGATGATATTGATCTAGCTGCGGGAGAATCAATAACTATTAAATACACTCTTAGAGTACTCCCAATAACTTTTGGAGATATTAAGGTGTGACTATTTGAAGAATGAACAGTTGGAGATGATTTATACTGAGATATTATTATAAAGGCAGATAATCAAAATTGTTCTCAAGATGTTGATATATTTAAGTCTTTAGATACGCTAAGAGAATATTCTGAAAAAGAAAAAACGGCTCCTAAATGTGACCCTGAAAAATTGAAACTTCCAGGTGATCTGGACCAAAATAGTGTTGATCTTGATCAAAATGGAGTACCAGATTATATTGATGCAATTACAGATGATTTAGATAAGCAAAAAGATTTTGCAAATGATACATTTGATGAGATGCAAGAAGATAGAGATTGAGATTGAATTCCTGACCATGAAGATGATACTCCAGATTTCAATGCAAATGAGCTCTGAGGAGTTTTATGAGACTATAACGAAAGCGTTGATGAAATGAGTGCAGGTATTGATACCATGATTGAATGATTTTGATGTGGTTTCTGATGAGATTCATGTATTTCTGCACCTATGAACTGGGCGCCATTAGCTCCATGACAAGATCCTACATTATTTGGTACACCAGTTGGTGATTGATTGAAGGTTGGTGAATGAATTCCAGTGTTCTCAGCTTTAACAGGTTTGGATATGACTTGTTGAACAAGTCCTTGTTGTATTCCTACTGTATGGCCAGTTTCATCTAAGGCATATGTGCCATGACCAGTTTGTGGGGCTGATTCAG
Organism: uncultured Candidatus Altimarinota bacterium; assembly: GCA_938015605.1. Taxonomy (GTDB): domain Bacteria; phylum Patescibacteriota; class Gracilibacteria; order BD1-5; family UBA6164; genus CALLPO01. The sequence continues at coordinate 11,449 of CALLPO010000122.1, forward strand.
CGTGATGAGAAAAATGAACATGGTCTGCTACCAACTTTGTAAGACTTTTTGCTACACCTACTTTGACTTGATGAGCATGAGTTGCTGCCTGTTTTGGTTGACCTGCAAGTGTTGCGGGGAGTTCTAATCCTAAATGAGTGAGTCCATTAATGCCAGGATGAAATTGTATTGTATATGCTAAACCTCTTATCTGATGTAGTAATGATTGAAGTGAGTGAGATCCTGAATCTCTTGGTTTAGCTACACAATATGGTTGATGAAGTTGATTTTGAGTAGTAAATGCTAACTGTAGTCCTGAACAAAATAATTGAGAATCAACATGATATTGAAGTAATGCATCATTGGAAGATGATTTTGCTAAGAGTTACTATGATTATAAACAATCTGATGTTAAATCATCAAGTTTTGAAGATAAATACAATGAAGCTCTTGATAAAATTTCTGAGTGATGATTATTGGCTAGAAAAAATGAGAAACTAATTCAATGATGAAATTCAGGTGAATATGAATTTAGTGTATGATTAGATTTTTCATGAAATCTGGATTGAAATTTTGATGATGTTCAACAAATTCAAAAACAAAGGGTTGCTGGCTTCCCAAGTTTTCTAATGGATTGGGTAACGAGACAAATTGAGGAATTTGTAACAAAACTTACAGATTTTCCAACATTATTTATTATACTGCCAGATTTTGGTTGAATTATGGATAGTGATTGGTGAGAAGTTATTTCTAAATGAAAAACTGAAGCTTATAGTGAATGAAAGCAAACAGAAGAAAATAGATTAGAAAATATTAAGTCTCAAATCAAATCTATTAACTCTAGAAAAGCTTGACTTGATTGTAGTGGTGAAGATGAAATCCAATGTTTAAGTTTAGATGTAGAGGCATGAAAACTTGAAGTTGAAACTAGAGATTCATGATTTGCTTGAGAAGTATGATGAGCAAAAAAAGCATTTTCTTGAATTAGATCTGTTTATGATTTTCTAGGAAATATCCCTATGGTTTCAGTTAAGCCTCAACAAGTTAATGTTGAAATACCATGGGTTGATCAAAATACTCTAAATAAAACTCTTCTTGATTGGGAATTAACAAAAGAACAATGGTTGTCTCAATCAGCAAGTATTCAATGATCTGCAAGTATTTCTGCTACTGCTAAATCTGATTATTCTAGACTTATTTCAGACCTTGATAAAAATATTCAGACTCTTGAAGATTATAGAGAAATTCCAGCTCAATTAAGTTCAATGTTCAATAAAAAAGAAGAATGGCTTTGACAAATTCTATGTAATGTTGAGTCAATTTCAACTCTTACTGGTGGCCGGATTGATCAAAATTGAAAAAGATTTAAGGCTTGGGTAGAACTATATGTTCTGATAAAAGCAATATTAAAATCTTGGCAGTTACTTGTTGATGTGTTTCAAGATTATGATGCAGAATGTCACGAATGTAAAAATGAAAGAAATGATTTGTTGAACTACGAGTTCAAGCTTATTGATATGATTATTCCAAAAATACCTGTTATACAATTTCCTAAATGGCCTGATATTATTTTAGACCTACACAATGTTAGAGCGTGACTTGTTATTAAAATGCCCGATTTTAATGTAACACAAAGACCTATTGTTTTACCAACACTTCCTGATTTACAACTGCCTAATTTCAGTGCAAGTGCTGATGCATCTGCTGATCTGAATTTTGAGTTTCCACAGATGCCACTTCTTGAGTGATTTGATATCCCAGAACTTCCAGACCTACCTTGAATTCCTACAGTTGAGCTTCCAAACCTACCACCTCCACCAACACTACCAAAACTATTTTCAAGTTTAGAGTGAATTTTAAAAATTCTTAAACTTATAGTGAAGGCAATGTGTATTTTAAAAAGCTCACCATTTGTTCCAGAATGGAGAGCAGGAGACCAGATAGCTTTTCTTACTGAAAGAACTTGATACCTTGGAACTGACTTTTTAGATTTAAGTTTACCTGAATTTAGTTTCCCATTTGTTGATGCTATTAAAGTTACTACTTGGGTTAATTTTGAAGTGGAAACTGATTTTATGGTAGAAATGGCTAATCAAATTGTTGAACCAATTAATTCATCAAGTAGTAATGTTGCAAATAAATTCTCAAATGCTGGACTTGATTCTCTTGATTTTTCAAGTTATTCACAAAACATTAATGTAAGTGAAAGTGTAAATTTAGATGAAGCAAATGCAAATGATATTAGTGTATGAATGTTTGCAAATATGATGGCAAAAGGTGTTATTAAAATATTTTCTTATATTGAAGAAGAACAAGATGAAACAGTGAGTTCAAAAGAATTCTTAAAACTTGTAAACCAATCTCTTGCTCACCAATCAGTGACTTCTGATCCTAGAATGATAGGAATTCTTAATTTATGGGAAAATGTTAATAAAATGACATACCATAAAGAAGATATGCTTATTAAAGAATTAAGAAAAAATTCTGATGAAAAATTTGATGCTCTTGAAGTAATTATTGAAAATGAAATTGAAAAAACTAAGAAGCTACAAAGTGATTTAGAAAAATCAATTACTCCTCAATTATTCCAAAAGGTTATAGGAGAATTTGAGAATAATGATTTTGTTGAATATGATAAAACTCTCTCAAAGTATAATAAAAACTTTTTAGAATCTGCAAAAAATCTATTAAATAATTGAGAAGATCCAGAAGTAACTTCAATCAAGAAAGAATGAGAAAAGTTACTTTCTAGAGTTAATGGAGGTCTTGATTTATATAAACAATGATTAACAGACTATAATAGCTATATAGCACAAGAAAAACTTCTAGCTTCTAACACTAATACAACTCAATGAGAGACTGAAGAGAACTCTTGCCAAGCATCTAATAATTCAGGATATTCTTACAATTATAAGGGGCTATATATTATAGAAAAAGACAAAAGTTATAGATTGTTTGATTATATAGATGAACTCTGAGGTGATGAAGAATTCACTAATATTGATTTTGATTCTGATGGAGATACAGATCTATTATACTTAGTGAATGGACAATTGTATTTAAAAGAAAATATTTCCATTAAAAATACTACAAATACAAATTCTTCAACTATATTAAAGGTCAGATCAGAAAAAAATAAATTCCTATGAACTGAATTTATTGAAGCTATTAATGGTTTTAGAGAAACTAACACTGATAATAAGTCTATAAATATTTCTTTTAATGCACCGAAGAATCCTGAAATTACACACTTCGTGTATGAATATTATACAACTGTAGACAAATTTAGTTCTGAACTATTACGTGATTATAATCCAGGTTGAATCTCTAAAAATGTTGTTGAGGCATTTGTATCTTGAGATGAACAATCTGTTGAAGTTTGATCATCATGAATTATTGAAAAAAAGCATCCTGCTGTTCTTAGCTATGTATGAGATATGAGGGGAATTAATTTTCAGACATTTGAGATGATAAAATTAAAAACAGATATTCAGACTGAAATATCTAAATGAACAACAATTTATACAAGTAATAAAGATGTACGTATTATTTATTATGATTCAGATGAAATTGAATATGAAAAAGTTGTTTGAAAAAATACTTCATTAGAATTTGATGATAATATCATAATATCTTCTATTTATTCAGGTGATATTTATGTGAGATGAGATGATCTTGTTATTCTAAAATGAACTGAGGAAATTAGTAAATATATAGGGCTGCCTTTCTTTACAGAGAGTAAGATAGAGAGTATACCTGACTTAAGATGAACGTATGGTGAAAACTCCAATATTGAAATTACATATGCTTCATGAAAAGAACCACTAGGTATGACCTTTGGTAAAATGGATTCATATGAAGTATATGATTTAGGACAAGCAAGTACAGATTATTTAATTAAGCTTGATAGGCCAAATGATTTCTTGTATGGGAAAATGCATGCTACTCATAAGTGAGTGAAATGAACTTTAACTAATCAAAAACTAGCAGCACCACAGGTTGAAGCGGATAAGTATGCACCAGAATTAAATTTTAATGAGACAATTAGAATACCTGTATATCAATATAAAACTATTGATCTCACACCATTTGTTTATGAAAATTCTTGATTTAGGAGTATTGCTAAAGTTGAAGTAGATTTTAATTTAGAGATTGATAGCCCTAGTTCAGGAGATGGTGACCCAAGGAATGATAATGATGTTGAATGAGTTGAAGTATTGTCTTTAGCTAATTGAAAAGTACGTATAAAATTTGGACCATTTGAGGAATTATCAAAGAAAAAAATATGAATATCTATTACTGATGATAATGGAAATATATGATTTAAACAATTAGATTTTGAAGTATATGCACCCATACCAGAAATAGCAGTGCAAAATGATAGTGATATACAATGAGAATTGGATGAAGTTTTGATTTGAGAACCAGTTAATCTTTATAGATTAAGAGGTTGAAGTCTTAAACAATTAGAAAATGTAGGTGGTCTTAAATCTGTTGATACTCTAGATGATTGAGTATATAATTTTAATGTAACGCCATGAGAGAGTTGATTAACTCTTACAAAAGCTGGATCTGAGATTGCAACTGTTAATGAAAATACTTGAAAGATTACCAAAAAAAGTTTAGATGTTGAGATTACATCAAGAACTGATGAACTCTATTATCCAAAAATAATGATTTCTGATGCCTCTTGAGAACTATATAAACAAACTATCAAACTTCTTGAAAATCGAGAAGTAACTTTGATAGATGATTTGAATAATGTTAGTGACAATTGAATGTATGTGAGAATGATTGATAATAGTGATTTCAACTATTACCAAATTCCAACATGAGTTGAACATAATCCAGGTGCTTTTGTTATACATTCAAAGACTGATGAAAGTAAAACATCTATTATCTCATTATTTCCAGATGGAAGGATTAAATGAAGTAATGAGTTTTATCCATTGGTTTATAAAGAAAATTGAGATTATATTGTTCTGAGTATTATTGATGATGCTTCAAAAAAAGAAATTGCAGAAGTTCTTTACAAAATTAACTGAAGTTACTTAATGAAGTAACAAAAATTGATTTTTATTAAAATACTAGTATAAAACATTAGATTTTCACAATTCATTTTCTACTAGGGAGGTTAATATGAACTTTGTTAAATCAATTTATTCTCCTGAGCTTTTGAATCTTGAGAGATATAAATACCCACCTCATCCTGAGGTATTGCTTTTTCTTATTTTAGTTTTTCTAGTTAGTGTTTCATATCTTTTTACTGATGTAAAAGTGTGGGGACATAAAACGGAATCAATGTTGGATATATGGTCATTTGCTCATATAGCAACTGGTATTACTGTATCTAGTATAGCAATAAACTTGAGAAAAGTATGTTTCCATCCATTACTATTACTATTATTGCTTGTTGTTGCGTGGGAAGTTTACGAACCCTATGCTGAAACAATTATGTACCATGTGATAGTACAATGGTTTGGAGGTACAGAACACTGGATTAATAGAGGTTTAGTTGATCCAATGTGTGCAATTTTGGGATTCTATATTGTAAAAAATAATCCAAGTATTTTACCTTATGCAAGGTTATTCTCGTTTTGTTTTTTGTTTTTACATGTAGCTATTCTTCAAGATTCGATGTATTTCCATTAAGTAGCCCAATTCATGGGCTACTTTTTTGTTGCTAAATCAAAAAAAATATTTAGAATACAAAAAATTAGTATTAATAGAAAAAGATGTTTATAGATGAGGTTGAAATTAAAGTAATTTCAGGGAAGGGATGAGATGGTCTTGTTTCATGGAGGAGAGAAAAATATATTCCTAAAGGATGACCTTGGGGATGAGATGGGTGAGATGGATGAAGTGTGTATTTGGAAACAACAAACAATCTAAATACTCTTTCTGATTACAGACATAGAAAAGTACTAAGTGCAATTAAATGAGAAAGAGGTGGAACTAATACGTGCCATGGTGCTAATGCTCCTGACCTTATTTTGCAGGTACCTGTTTGAACAATTGTTACTGATACTAACACTGGCGAAAAAATCGCAGATTTAGATGAAAATGCTACTAGATTTTTAGTAGTGAAATGATGAAAAGGTTGATATTGAAATGCTCACTTCTGTAGTAGTACAAGACAAGCTCCAGCTTTTGCAGAACTCTGAGATATAGAAAGAGAAATGGATCTTCAACTTGAGCTAAAATTAGTAGCTGATATTTGAATTATCTGAATTCCTTCAGCGGGTAAATCAACACTTATTGGGAATATCACAAATGTTAAACCAAAGATTGGAGATTATCCTTTTACAACTCTTACTCCTAACTTAGGTGTACTTGACCACAAATGAAAATCACTAGTACTTGAGGATGTTCCTGGACTTATTCCATGAGCAAGTGAATGAAAAGGTCTATGAATTGAATTTCTAAAGCATATTGAAAGAACAGGTGTTTTACTTCACCTTCTTGATTGCCAAAGACTTGATAATATTTTCACAGATTATACTGACATTAGAAAAGAGTTAGAAATATTTTCTCCACTCCTCAAAGATAAAGAAGAAATTATTGCTCTTTCAAAATCAGACCTGCTTGATGATGAAATGAAAGAATTTTTAGTATCTGAGTTTAAGACTAAGTATCCAAAGAAAAAAGTATTTCTTATCTCTTCAGCAACTAATGAAGGAATTGATGAACTTACTGATTATCTTATAGATGAATATGCTCTAGATCCTAATGATGTTTCAGATATATCTACAGAGGAAGCAACTGAATCAGCTGTTAAATTCTATGACCTTAAGAATAAAAAAGATCCTAGAAAAGTTGAAGTAACGTATGAATGAGATTTACTTTTCAAAGCTAGTTGAGAAAGACTAGAGCAAATTGTAAGAATGACAGACTTTGATAATATGGAAGCTGTAATGAGAGTATATAATGTTCTTGATAAGATGATGGTTGTAAGAGATATTGAAGCACAACTTGAAAAAATTCTTGAAGATGCTAAAATTGATAATAGTTTCTTCTTTGAATGAAGTGAAGAAAAAAACCTCACTCCAAGAGTTGAAGTTGCAGGTAAGATTATTGATTTAAATAAATTGAAATATAATTTATAAAAAAAGAAGACTAATTAGTCTTCTTTTTTTCTCCTATATGCAATTATTTAATATCAACTAGCATCTCCAATCTTTCTTATTTTTTCTAATGAAGCTGTTAATTCTCATACAGCTGTAGATATAAAAAGGTGAGGAATTTCACTCAAATTATCATAATAGGCAAAAAATATATTTAAATTTCTTATAAAAAATTCAATATACTGTTGTTCTTTGTCTAAAAGGTTATCTGTTTTTAGATTATTCCTTATTGTTTCTGAATAATTTAAAATATCACTTATTCAGTTAGTAATATCTTTGCTATGACCTTCTATTCATTTTTTTCAAAACTTATTATTCATATAGATGCTAATATCTTCTGGAGTAATAGGTTCTCAATTGTTTGACAAAGAGATTTCTTTAGAAACTTCATAAATTTCTTTTCAAAGTGTTAAGCTCATAAAAAAATATTTTATTAGTTAGAGTAAAAATCTGTATATTTTTAACTATAAAATCTGAATAGTCAATTTTCACTTATTGATTTTTTATCAAACTTTTATATACTTATACTGTATTTCTCTTTAAAGGAGAGGAGAAAAACATTTTAGCATCTAAATTTTTGTTTGTATGAAAAAATATTTAGCTGAAGGTTTGGGTACATTGGTATTAGTATTGGTAGGTTGTGGTTCAGCGGTTATAGCTGGAGATCAAATTTGATTTTTAGGTATCTCTCTTGCTTTTGGTCTAGCTGTTTTGACTATGGTATATGCAATATGACCAATTTCAGGTTGTCATATTAATCCAGCAATTACACTTGGTATGTGGATGAGATGAAAAATTAAATCACTAGATGCAGTTTGGTATGTAGTTGCTCAATTAGTATGAGCAGTTGTATGAGCTATGCTTATCAAATTTATTGCTGTAGATGCTGCAACTCTATGAGCAAATGCAGTTAATGAGCCGTATAGTCAATTACAGGCTCTATCTACAGAGATAATATTTACTGCATTATTCTTACTAGTTATTTTTGGTGTTACAGCTAAAAAAGCACTTTGAGATTTTGCTTGAGTAGCTATTGGTTTAGCACTTGCTATGATTCATATAGTAACAATCCCAATTACAAATACTTCTGTAAATCCTGCAAGAAGTTTTGGTCCAGCACTTCTCAATGGTGACTTTACAAATTTCTGGATATTCGTTGTTTGACCACTCCTTTGAGCTGCACTTGCTGTTGGAATTTGGTCAATGATTTCAGGGAAAGATAAAAAATAGAAAAGTTGAAATGTTAATTAAAAAAGCACAGTTATTACTGTGCTTTTTGTTTTTATTTAATCTTTATTTTTCTTCTTCTTTCTCCATCTTTTTCCTCACTTTTTGTTTTCCTTTTTTTTGTCTCAATCACTATATTTTATTTCTTTATAATTAGACTCTTCATATTTATTTTCTCTATATTTATATTTTTTATTTTTGTATTTACCTCTTTCATTTTTATTTTTTTTGTCCTTATCCCTCTTGTATTTTTTAGCTCTTTTTGTTTTTTCAGGATTATGTTCTTCTAATAAACTCTTAGTTTCTTCCACAACTTTATCGATAATTTTTTCATATTCTTTAGATAGAATTTTCTCATTACAAAGATCTATACGCCTCTTTTTTAGTGAGGTATATTCTGTGCTATTATATCTAAGATCTTCACTTTTATAATTTTCAGATATATTTTCAATTACTTCCTCAATTTCTAATATTAACTCAATTGCATCACATTTTATAGGATGATACTGTTCAACAGTATATCTACTTCATGATGAGTGGTTAAGCATAAACTTATCTGAATTATTTGAAACTATCAACATTCTTAGTGAATCTACAGCCTTTTTATATATCTCTTCAAAATCCTCAATTGAGTCTTTCCCTCATTTATATATAGGTTTTTTTGAATGAAATTCCTTTTTTAGTGAATCCTGCAATTCTCTTTGAGATTCTGGAGTATAATCATTTCAATTGTGATTTAAGATATGAGGATTTACAATATTCATGTTTTTATATTTATTATCTACTGCTTGCTATTTTATCATTTATTGCTATACTTTGCAAAATTATTAATTAGAGACATATATTATGAAATTCAATTTAGATAGCCTGTTAGAAGAGTTTGAAGATCTAGAAAAACAACTGAGTGATCCAGAAATTTTCAAAGATCAGAAGAAGGTGAGAACTGTTTCTCAGAAGAAAAAAAATATGGAGGAAGCAGTGAACTTATACAAAGAGTATAAGGCTCTTAATGATTCTCTAGAAGAAAATAAGGAAATGCTTGATGGTGAGAAGGATGAAGAAATGAGAGAAATGCTGAAGGAAGAAATCAATGAGGCTGGAGTTAAAATTCCTGAGTATGAAGAAAAGCTAAAAGTAGCACTTCTTCCAAAAGACCCAAATGATGACAAGAATATTATGGTTGAGGTAAGAGCTTGAACAGGTTGAGATGAAGCAGCTCTTTTTGCAGGGGAACTTGCTAGAGCATATATCACTTTTGCTCAAGGAGAATGATACAAAGTAGAAATCACACAAGAAACTATTCAAGATACAGGATGAGTAAAAGAAATGGTATTTGAAATAACATGAGATTGAGCATATTCAAGATTTAAATATGAATCAGGTGTACATAGAGTTCAAAGAATTCCAGAAACTGAAAATAAATGAAGAGTTCATACATCAGCAATTACGGTTGCTATTATGCCTGAAGTTGATGAGGTTGATATTCAGTTAGATATGGATGAAATTGAAATGAAATTTTGTAGATCTGGTTGACCAGGATGACAACATGCTAATAAAGCAGATTCAGCTGTTCACTTGAAACATCTACCTTCTGGAATTATAGTTTTTTGTAGTGACTGACGTTCTCAACATAAAAATAGAGACAAGGCTTTTAAAATACTCAGAGCAAAACTCTTTGATCATGCAGAACAAGAAAGATCAAAGGCACTTGGTGAAGCTAGACTTTCACAAGTAGGTTCAGGAGATAGAAGTGAGAAAATTAGAACATATAATTTCCCACAAGATAGAATAACTGATCACAGAATAGGAGAAAGTTTTTCTTGAATACCTCAAGTTATGACTTGAAAACTAGCACCAATTATTGATGCCTGTGCAGTTGCTGACCAACAAGCAAAATTAGAATCAGCAAGTGGAGGAGAATAATAACAATCAGTCAAAGACAGATTGTTTTTTTATCAAAATAATTTAAAAAGATTATGAAAATATATCAAGTAGATGCATTTACTTCAGAGAAGTATTCTGGAAATCCAGCATGAGTGAGTATTATAGAGGAATTTCCACCTGCAAATGAAATGCAAAATATTGCGTCAGAAATGAATTTATCTGAAACTGCTTTTGTGAAGAAGATTTGAGATGATAGTTATGAAATTAAATTTTATACTCCTGAAGAAGAGATTGATTTATGTGGACATGCTACATTATCATCTGCTCATATTTTGTTTGAAAACAATTTAATTACTGGTGATGTTGTAAAATTTAAAGCAAACTTAGAAAACGTTGCTGTAAAAAGTGTAAATAGTAATTATGCCATGGATTTCCCATTGTGGAAATATGAGAAGATTGATGATATCAATAATTGTGAATCTAATACATGAATAAAAGATACACTAGAGATTTATGATACCAGTATTAAATGGAAGGTAGTAATACTAAAATCGAAAGATGAGCTAATAAATATTCAACCAGATTTCTGAAAAATGAAAGGTTCTGACTATTGAAATGTAGTGGTGACTTGTGCATGAGATGAAGAATATGATTACTATATGCGTTGTTTTGTTACGGATTGTTGAATTAATGAAGACCCTGTTACATGAAGTATAGAGTGTTTTCTTGCTCCACTTTGGGGAGAAAAACTGAATAAGAAAAAGATGAAAAGTTATCAATGTTCATCTAGAGGCTGAGAAAAGACTATAGAACTAATGGAGAATAGAGTCAACATATCTTGAGAAGCAATTACAATTTTTGAAATAGATGTTATTAAATAGGTTTTATTTAGATGATAAATATGGTTAAGTTTTTTGAAGATATATCTTGACATAGTATTTTATACGGTTATTAATAATATATGAAAAGTAAATATACTAATTAATATTAAGCTATTATGTATAGTTCTGAAAAAGAAATTGATGAAGAGACAATGAATTCATTTTGAACTATGATGAAAATAATTTTTTTTACTGGCCTAGGTTTTGCTGCATACTATTATATATCAAACTATTGAAAAAATGATACTAATACATATGTTCAAGAAACTAAGGAAGAGACTCAAAAAATCATGTCTTGAAAGAAAGGAGTTAAATATAAAAAAAAGAAAATTAATATACCAATGTACAGTTGAAAAGGCTCTACAGCTCATGCAAAATGTGGTATAGCTTTTCAGCAAGAGTTTGCAAAACAATGTGTGAAACTTATTTGACTACCTTATAAACAATGAACGTACACATTTAAATGGGACCCTGAAAATCCTAAATTAGAGTTAGTTAAATAATTCCCTGTATAAAAAATATTTTCCCAAAAACACTAAAATCTCTATTTTGGTGTTTTTTTATATAAAATTAAGCTTCTGAGAGACTTTAGAAAAAACTGTGTCTATTTATAGCCATTATCTTGATTTTTATATTGATATAAGTATAGTTATTAAGTACAAAATTCTATTAACTATAACATGATAAATTATGGCAACTAAGAAAACAGAGAACTATTGAGCAGAGAATATTCAGGTTCTAGAATGACTAGAG
>CALLPO010000123.1 GCA_938015605.1 uncultured Candidatus Altimarinota bacterium
GAAAGAAAAACTATGATGTAATAGTTTTAGAATATTGAATAGACAGACCACTTGATATGGAATTTTTACTCACAGTAAATAAACCAGATATTTCTATTTTTACTAAATTAGACTATACACACTCAGAGTTCTTTGGATGAAAGCAGCAAGTATGAGAAGAGAAGTTTAAACTTATGAATGCTGCAAAGCAAAAAGTATATCTAAATTTTTCAGATGAATATTGTAGAAGTAGATTTAATGAAATAAAAGTTGAAGCACAATATTTCTGGAAGCAAGATGATTGTAAAAATTATGAGCTTATTAATTCAGATAAAAAAGTATCAGCTAAATTTGAAACTCACTGAAAAATTATTACAACAAATGCTATTGGTGAAGCTAATATGTATTATATTGAATTAGGACTGAGTGTTTTGGATGATGTGGTAAATAGTGTCTGAAAAGAAGTTAACCTAGAAGAGAGTTTATTTTTAGAACTCTCTGGGCAAAAAGCTCGTTTTAATGTTTTAGAGGGAATTAATGATTCTGTTCTTGTAGATTCAACATACAATGCATGACCTGCATCAATGAAAAAAATAATTGAAGATACAAAAGTGCTACGACAAAATCTATATCCAGATCATAAAATCTGATTTTGCCTGTGAGATATGAGAGAAATCTGACCGACATCTGATGAACTCCACAAAGAAATTTATGAAATAGTAGAAGATTCTCAATTGATAGTAGTTTCAAATCCTGAAATGAGCAAGAATTTTTGAGATAATGTCCAGAAGTTTGAGACTTCAAGAGAGGCATGAAAATACTTGAAAAATTATTTAGAAAAGAGTAAAGATAAATATGTAATTTTATTTAAATGAAGTCAAAACACTGTATTTACAGAGGAAGCTCTGATTCAGGTATTGAAAAATAAAGAAGATGAAAAAGAGCTCTGTAGGCAAGAAGATTTTTGGAAAAAAGAGAAAGAAAGCTACTTTCTGTCTCTTGTAAAATAAAATTATATTTATTAATAGATTAGAATTCTATGAGTTTTGAGTTAATTTTATTATTACTGTGTACTATTTTACCAGTTTTCTATACTGCAAACCTAGGTTTGTTTTTGTGTGAATGAAAAAAGTATCTAACAACATTTTGAAAAAATAAACTTATTAATTTTTGGTTTCCCATTATTGGATTATTGTTTATTTTGAGCTTTTGATTATTTTTTGATAAAAATCTAGAAATGATATTTTTTCCAATATGTTTTTATTTTCTTATTATTTATAATATTTATGTTTTGTGAAAAGTTTTCAGAGGAAAATTAGAACACACTCTCAATAAAAAGTATGCATTTATGTTTCTTATATTTGTCTGAATTGATATTTTTTGAATCTTGTTTTTTTTAGGAAGCACATATTTATATACATATCTTTTCTTTATTCTATTAATTAACTATATTATCTTAATCCCTATGAGACTTTATAAAAATAGTTGAAAGATTGTCTAAAAAAAGTATATTAAAACTGTTAAATTTAATAATAAATATATATGAAAAAAATTGCTATACTGTCAGGTTGAACTGGTGCTGAAATAGAAATAGCTAAAAAATCAGCAAATTTTTTCAAAAAATATATTAACTGCAATTTTGATTACTATGAACTTCCAGATCAATTGGATGAGTTTATAAAGAATAAAGCTTTGTATAATCTAGCTCTACCAGTATTTCATTGAGAATATTGAGAGGATGGAAGGGTATTTGCTTTTTTAGATATTCTTTGAATCCCCCACACTTTTTCTTCTTATAATAGTCATGCTATCTGTTTGGATAAATATAAAGCAAACACTCTTGTTTCTGATTTATGAATTAAGGTCCCAGAGCAGTATATTCTATTTAAGCAAGATGATTTTTTGAAAATCCCAGAAAATCTAGCATTTCCACTAATTCTTAAACCAAATAGGGGTGGTTCTAGTTTTTTTACCTATAAGATCGAAAATAATAGTGACCTAGAAAATACTCTTATAAAAGCTAGAGATGAACTAGATGATGATATAGTGTTACAACAGTTTGTTGTTGCAGATGAATACAGTGTTTCAGTCGTAAATTGAGAAGTATTACCAATTATGAAATTAGAGAAAAAAAACAAAGAAGATTTCTTTGATTATGATTCTAAGTATGAATCAGAAGATGCTATGAAAGAAATATGGCCAGAAATTGATAGAGATTTAAAAGAAATTTTAGAAAATTATACTTGTAAAATTTATAATTATTTTGAATTAAAAGGTTTCTCTAGAGTAGATTTTCTTGTTGATTGAAACAATGTATTCTTCCTTGAAGTAAATACTATTCCATGAATGACAGAAGCATCTATACTACCAAAATCATGGGCAAAAACATGAAGGAATTTTGAAGAACTCGTACAAGAAATAATAAAATAAAAACTTGATTTGCTAAATGCTATTAAAAAGCTAAAATTTCTAACACTAAAACTAATCAGAAAAACCATGTTCAGAATACAATGAGGGAAGAAGTTATCAGGAACAATTAAAGTATGAGGGGCTAAAAATGCAGTACTAAAAATTATTCCAGCAGCACTTCTCTTACAAAAAGTAACACTAAAAAATGTTCCTAATATTGAGGATATTCAAACATTTCTACACATTCTTAAATGATATGGAGTAGATTGTAATTATAATGAAGAAACAAGAGAATTCTATATGGATTCTACGAATATTCGTGATCTAGATTGAGTTGATCACAGTCACTTTTCAGATATTAGAGCTTCTATTATGCTATTATCTCCAATCCTTCATAGACTAGGAAATATTTGTATTCCAATGCCTGGAGGAGATAAGATTTGAGCAAGATGAATTGAGGCTCATGTTGATGGTCTAAATGCTATTGGTTATAATATTGAAGTGTTTTGAGAGGATGGAAAAGACTTTGTTAAATGAGAAGGATCTGTTGAAGCAGGAGACAGGATTATTAACGCAAGTTTTTCTGTTACTGGAACAGAGAATATTATTATTTCAAATGTATTGAGAGAGTGACAAACAACTGTTAAAAATATTGCAATTGAGCCTCACGTAATGAATCTCATAGATTTTTTGAGACAAGCATGAGCAGATATTAAAGTAAGATATGATAATACTGTTATTATTAATGGAGTATCTGAATTAAAACAAGAAATGGATTTTGAAATTATTTCAGACTACCTTCAATCAGGGACTTATATGGTTATTGCAGCTCTTTGTAGTCAAGAATATCTAGATATTGAAAATGCTAGAATTGATGATTTGTATACATTCTTGGATGCATTTAAAAAAGCATGAGTGAAATTTGAAGATAGATGAAATGATACACTCAGAGTTTATAGAGCAAATACATTTAATCCTGTAAAGATTCAGACAAATATTCATCCAGGTTTTCCAACAGATCTCCAGTCTTTATTTGCCATCCTTATGACTCAAGCAAATGGTGAATCAAGAATTCATGAAATACTCTATGAATGAAGATTAGGTTGGCTGGTAGAGTTTGAAAAAATGTGAGCTCAATTAAAACTTATTAATCCACATGAAGCTAAGCTGTTTGGACCTACTCAATTTGAATGAACAACAGTAACCAGTTGGGATTTAAGGGCTTGATGTGCTGTAGTTATTGCATGACTAATTGCTACTTGAGAAACTCAAGTGACGAACATTAAATACATCAAGAGGTGATATGAGAATTTTTTGGAAAACCTACAAAAATTATGAGCTGATATTGAAGAAGTTGCATAAATTTGCATAAAAAAACATAATATGGTGTAATAGTAGATATAAATTTATTTATCTACTATTTTTTTATGAAAAAAGGAGTAATTATATTAGTATCAGTTTTAGGAATAATTTTTTCTAGCTTAGAAAATGTGTGAGCCAATTGGTATAATAATCATCAAGTCTATCATACAAATCCAGGTTGAACACCCCTTAATTGATGGGCTAACAGATGAACTAGATGCCAATGAGATTCAGACTCTAGTTGACCAGGCCATTCTACTTATTGAGAAGCAGCAGTAGCTCTAAATAATT
>CALLPO010000124.1 GCA_938015605.1 uncultured Candidatus Altimarinota bacterium
ATCACATATATATTCTCAACTATTATTTGAATCTAAAATATAACTTGGTCTTTGAAAAATATATTGAAATTCAGGAATTGTTAACATTGTAGTCTCTTGTCCCTGGGAAGGAATAAGAATTCAGGAAAGAGATTTTGATAAGATCTTGTTAGTGTTACTCTCTACCCCCTCTCCTAGAAGAGAGAGCTGGGGTGAGGACTTTTCATTATTCAGCCAAATAATTTTTTCTTTAAAATTTTCTCTATTATCTTTTTCAAAGATTTTAAATATAACTTTATGATTTCATTTTGGAAAAATAATAGTATTTGGGTTACATTTTTGATATTCACTTGAAATAAAGCTTAATAAAATTTCACATTCAAATTTTGAAGAGATATCTTTTTTTTCCTCATCTATGAGCTTAAAATTTATTTTACACTCTCACTTACTTTTATCACATAAATACTGATTATCTATACTCTCAGATAAAACGTAACTTGGCCTCTGAAATATGTAACTGAAATTTGGAACTAATGTTACCTCTCCACTCTTGGCTAAAAGGGGAGAATTCAAGAGGGGAATACTACTGTCTTGCTCTGTTATTATTTTTTCAATTTCTTCAACTTCTTCAATCTTCACTTCTGCAGAGATAATTTTTACTTCTCAAGAATAAACAGGCTGAGAAATAATTTCTATTTCTGGATCTAATAATTGAATAATCTTATCTTCTTCAATTTTTAAATCACTAGAATTAACTTCTCCATTAACTACAATAAAACTGTATTCACTGAAATTTTCTGGACTGCTTTTTTCTTCCACTTTGATATTAATTGGATGAATTCATTTTGGAAAAATAACTGTGTTTGGATTACATCTTTCAAATTGATCTGATTCAAAGCTTGTACTAATTTTACAAATTAATGTAGAAGAAATAGTTTTTCAATTTTCTGGTTTTGTGAGGTTAAAATTAATTTTACATTCTTCTTTTGAATTGTTACAATAATATACTATTTTTTTAGTGTCATCACTTTCTAGAATATAACTTGGTCTTTGAAAATTAAGTTGAAAATCAGGAGAAGTATTTATGTTTTTCAAAATTGTATTTTCAATAATTTTCTGCCCACTTCAAAATACATCCTGAGCAAATCAGAAGAGAATTATCATGAGTATTAAAAAGAGATCCTTTATTATCATATATAAATAATAATGTTATTTTTTATTCTGTAAATATGCTTATGTATGTTAATGTTAAATTAGTTTTTAACATTGTGAATAAAAAATAAACACAAAAAAAAGAGTTATTACATTTAAGTAATAACTCTTTTTTAGAACTATATCAGTACTAAATATTAGTAGTGAAGTGCTCTAGATTTGAAAACAACTTTAGATGTTTCATCTCTTTTGATACCTCTGTTAGGTTCAAAATTTGGGTTGTTTGCAATAATTCCTAATGCTTTAGCTTTTTCAGCATATTTTGCTTGCCAAGTAGCAGTTAGGTCTCCAAATGTACTAGTAGTAACTGAACTATCAACTGTGTAAACAGCATTTCTAGTTTGAGCAACTCTTAGTAACATTTTAATTGCTTCAGCTCTACTAATTTCTTCGTTTGGTCTAAACATAGAGTTAGAAGTAGAGATAATTCCTAGATCAGCACCTTTCTTGATAACCTTTGCTTGCCATACTGATTTATCTACATCAGTAAATGTTAGTGAGCTTGGGTTTTCGTTAATATATTCATAACAATATGCTCTTAGAGCAATTTTTAAGAATTCTGTTCTAGTAGTAGCTCTCCATGGTTCAAATTGTCCAATTGGATTAAGTAAACCACTTGTATTACCATTCATGATTCCTTTAGAAGAAAGATCAGTAATATAGGCTAGTGCCCAGTTGTTAGCTGTATCAGTATATGCTACATTAACATTTGGGAAAGTACATGTATCTGCATCAACAGTATCAGTACTTGGAGTTGTAGGAGTTGTAGGAGTTTCAATTGTATCTACAGTATTTTCAGCTGTAGGAATACAAGTATTACCTAAGTTACCATTTTTACATGATACTCCAGTTTTTCTAAATAATTTGTAAACACCATTTGTTTCTTTACAAACTAGGTTTGAATCAGTACATGTTGAAGTATATCAACCACCACCTCCTCCTCCAGAGGATGAAGTTGTAGTTTCTTCTTCTGTAGTTGAATCATAACCATAACCATATCAGTAACCATAACCCCATTCTCCTAATTCATCATCATAACCATATCCATAGATAGAACTAGAAGTATTAGCTGTATATTCACTTGCACCTAAGAAAGGAGCAGTAATACCAACATAGAATGTTCAAAGAACACCTGTTACATTAAGAGCCATTAAAAGAACTCATACTGTAGCAGTAGATATAACTCTTTTTAGAGTTATTTTACTTGTAAGATTTGACATCTTATATAATAAGTAAAAGAATAAAATAAAAACCGGTTTTTATTTAAAAAATATGATTCTTTAAATAAAGACTCTTTTGTAATCTCAATTTTAAATATATTAATTTTATATTATAAAGTTATATTGAAAATTATATTTCATGTATATTCTGCTGAAAAATATATATGAAAATTTATGTTTTCATATAACCTTAATATCAGCAATAATATATCTAAATTTAGTAGATTATTTACAAGAACCTTAATGGAAGAAATCCATTACTTAGAAATATAAGTATAAAAAAATAAAAATCAAGCACTTTTAAACGATAAATATGCGATAATTATTGATAATTATACTAACATATGATTATATTCATGTATACAGTCAGTTTTAGTACATTAATATAATATTATGAAACTTTTAATAATTGGTTCAATTGCATATGATAACATACTTCATTATGCTTGAAATTTAAAGGAATCTATTGAAAAAGAGACATTGAATAATAAAATTAATATGTCAGTAAGGTCATCTGAATATTCAAAGCAATCTTGATGAACAGGCCTTAATATAGCATATAATTTATCTCTTTTGAATACAGAAAATATTTTATTATGAGCTATATGAAAGGATTTTAAGTTCACAAAATTTGTACAAGAAAGAGTTAATTTGTCTTATATTTATACTTCAGACCTTCTCCCGTCTTCTAATTCTTTTATCACTCTTGATAGTTACTGAAATCAATTATCAGTTTTTTCTCCTTGAGCAATGCTTAAATCTGATCATATTAGGATTGATAATATTTCAGAAAATATATCATATGCAATTATTTCTCCTACAGCTAAAGAGGCTATGTTTAACTATCTTAAATGGTTAAAACAAGAAGGAGTAAAAATATTCTTTGATCCAGGTCAACAACTCTCGACTATGACTAAACAAGAACTTAAGATTGTTAGAGATGAAGCTCATTATTTAATTGTCAATGAACATGAATTTAGTCTTTTTAAGAAAATTTCTAGACTAAGTGATAAAGAGGTTTATAGTTCTTTTGATAAAGTAATTGTTACTTATTGAGAGAAATGATCAAAAATTATTAGTTCTGATTCAATAATAGATATACCTGCTGTAATTTCTGAAGATGTACTAGATCCAACAGGAGTCTGAGAAGCATATAGAGCATGATTAATTAAATGAATTTCATCTTGATTATCTTGGGAAACTTCATGAAAGATTGGATCACTGCTTGCATCATTTTGTATTGAATCAAACTGATGACAAAATCACTTTATTGACACTAAACAATTTCAGAACATGTTTATGCAAGAGTTTTGAGAAGAAATTATTCTATAATCTATTCTCAAAAATTTAATAAATACTATATAGGTTTCTAAATAAAGTTGAATAAATAGTAATTATTCTTACTATAAAACTATTATTTTATAGTAATTTTTTTATGCCTTCAAATCCTCCAAAAAAGATTTATTTAATTGATGGTAATAGTTTTATCTACAGAATGTTCTTCTGACTTCCTGAATTTTCAACTAAAGATTGAAAAGTTGTTAATGCTATTTTTGGTATGGCAAAGTTCTTTGTTCATCAACTGACGAGGGAAAACCCAGATTATGTGATTTTTATAACAGATGCTCCTGGAAAGAATTTTAGAGACGAAATTTATTCTGACTATAAGGCTACTAGAGATAGAATGCCTGATAATCTCAAAAGCCAAATGGATTGAATTCATGAAATTATTTCAAAAATGTGAATTGATATTATCTCAATCTCATGATATGAAGCAGATGATGTTATTGGAACTCTCGCTCATAAATACTCTTGAAATTTAGATTATGAAGTTGATATTTTATCTTGAGATAAAGATTTATATTCTTTGATTTCAAAAAATGTAGTAGTCTATGATACAATGAAAAGAAAGAAATTCTGAATTGATGAGACAAAAGAAAAATTTTGAGTAACTCCTGATGGGATTGTAGACTTTTTAGCTATTGTATGAGATAAAGCTGATAATATTCCATGAATTGATTGATTTGGTCCTAAAAAAGCTGTAGGTCTTATTAATGAGGTTTGAAACATTGATGCTATATATAGTGAGGTAAAAAAAGTAGAATCATGAGAAAAAAAGTTTAGTGATTATGAAAAATCAATCCAATCATGTTTTAAATGAAAGACATTTGAAAAGTTAGTAAATTCTCAAGATGATGCTATTTTATCTAAAAAATTAGCAACAATAGCTCTTGATGTAAGTTTAGAAGATTTTGAATTAGATAATTTTATATTTCATCCAAATGAACTTCTCACACCAGAAGTTAAAGAACAATTTAGAAAATATGAGTTTTTTAGTCTACTTTGAGAATCTTCTCAAAAGAAACTACAAACATGGGATAATCTTAAGCTAAAAGTTAATATTGTGTGAGATGATCAATGATTAGAAGAACTATTAAGTAAAATAGTAAAATATAAAAATATTACTCTTGATACGGAAACTACTTCTCTAAAAATTATGGAAGCAGAACTTGTTTGAGTAAGTATATATTTGGATGATGATAATATTTTTTATATTAATAGACTACATGAAGGACCACAAATTTGAGATTGAGAATTAAAGGACTTTCTTAATAAAATATTCAAGTTAGATATAACAATAATTGGTCATAATTTAAAATATGATTTAGAAATTATAGAATTATTTTTATGAAAAGATAATAGGGAAATGGGTAAATCTATGATTGATTCTTGAACTGAAGATTCACAATTATGACTTTGAATTTAGAAACTTTTGCATTTAATTTTTAATTGCTTACTTTTTATTTAATTATTATGTAACTAATAAATATTGTATATTAAAAAGAACATTGAACTTCTGTTTAATAACCTTGAGGAAAATTTATGATCATATCTAGATGGATATAATTCAAAATTACTTAAGAAAGTTTTTAAGTATGCATATATTCAACACGAAAATCAATTTAGAGCCAATGGAGAAGAATACATTATTCATCTGATTAATACCGCAAATATATTAGTATGATTATCAGCTGATTTCCCTTCAGTTTTAGCATGACTATTACATGATATAATTAGAGATACAGATGTTACACATCAAGATTTAGAAAAGAGGTTCTGAAAAGAAATTGCTGATCTTG
The DNA here is from genome assembly GCA_938015605.1 of uncultured Candidatus Altimarinota bacterium. Classification (GTDB taxonomy): domain Bacteria; phylum Patescibacteriota; class Gracilibacteria; order BD1-5; family UBA6164; genus CALLPO01. Next base: position 5,552 of record CALLPO010000124.1, read on the forward strand.
TTCATAATATTACTAAAATTTCAGAAATTCCTTATGAGGAGGGAATGACAACTCAGGATTTAGACTTTTTGAAAAAAATATTTAAAATTGCTTGAAAAGATATTAGAGTATTTCTTATTAAAATTTGTGAGAGGATTGATTTTATTAATACACTTAGTTATCTAACTGAAGATGTTCAGAAATTTAAAGCAAAAGAAACACTAGATATTTATGTCCCTTTAATTAAGGTTTTTGGTATATGAAAATATATTTGAAATGTTGAAGATATATGCTTTAGATATTTAGAACAATCTGAATATAATAGGCTAGATAAAATTATAACAAAACAAAAAGAGAATTTTGAAGAAAAAATTGAGACATTCACGAATATTATCCATAAATGACTAACAGACAAAAATATTGAATGAGATATTGAATGAAGAATTAAAACTCTCTATTCAATTAGCAAAAAATTACAAAAAAAGCATATACCTCTATCATGAGTGTATGATCTGATTGCATTAAGAGTTATTGTATCAAATAAAGTTGAAGCATATGTAGCTCTCTGAGTTGTTCATTCCCAATTTAAAAGTAAAAAGAATAGAATAAAAGATTATATTTCTGCACCAAAGGCTAATGGATATCAATCTATTCATACTACAGTAAGTGATGAGGATGACTTTATTTTTGAAATCCAGATTCAAACACAGCAAATGTACAAATATAATATGTTTGGACTAGCTTCTCATACTTCTTATAAATGACTTTCTCCAAACCTTGAACTCTATCCTAAATGGATGAAAAAATTAATTACACAACAAAAAGATGCTTTTTCATGAGAAAAATTTATTGAAAATATTAAACCAAACTCTCTTAAAGAAACAATTATTTGTACTACTCCTAAGTGAAAAGAAATTGAACTTCCTAGAAAAGCAACTGTTTTAGATTTTGCATTCAAAGTACATTCAGATATTTGAAAAAGATCAATTTGATCATGGATTAATAATGAATATGTAGATAATCTTGTATATACTCTTAATGATTGAGATGAAGTTGAGCTTGAACTTTGAAGAGAAGAGAGTAATTATCCTGTTAGGTATCTATCTTTTGTAAGAACACCTATTGCTCAAAAGAGTTTAAAAACGATTTTTAAGAAAAAATCAGAACATAAAAGAACACTCTTGTGAAAACATTTATTGAATGAAAGAATGGAACTTATAGGTTATAAACCTTTTGAAAGTATGCCTCGTCTTATAAAACGTGAAGTTTTAAAAGAATTCTCATCTGAAGATAAAACAGGATTGTATCTAGAATTATGATCTTGAAATATTGAAATAGATAAAATTATTAACTATATTTATAATCTTCAGCAAGATAGTACTAAGTACAAATCTACAGTTTCTCTAAAAGTAATTTTTAAGAAAAAAGACCATAAGAATATACATTCTCTTTTTGATGTTTTTCATAACTTGAATGTCCAAGTAATTAACTTCCAATATAAATGAACATCATCTCATATAGATATCCATGTCTCAGACTTAAATATTCTTCATGAATTGCTGGCTGAACTTTCTAGAATCCCAAATGTATCAATTGTAAAAAGGACTTTCAACTATAGAGTTTGGGGGTTCCTTACTTTACTTTTTATAGTTTCATTTTTTATCATATTTGCTCCTGCAATTGTTTTTTACTTTGCACATAATATTGAAAATGTATCAGGAGCCTTCAAAGTATTATTTTATACAAGTATAGCACTGTTTATTTGACTACTTTATAGTTTTAAGTATATAGCAAAAATAACTCTCCCATGACCTCTGAAACAAAAAGCATTTTGGTCTGGAATGTTTATTCTTAATATATTTATTCTTGCATCAGTTTTATGGTGATGACTAAATATATATAATAAAATTGATTCTACATTTCTTTTATCAGTATCAATGTTACTATTTTGACTGACAAGTTTTGAATACTTAAGTTCAAAAAGTATTAGAGAATCTTTGTAGGTTTGACAGATAGTAAATTAAGAGTAAAATTAGAATAATATTATTAACTATAAAAATTATGTTACAAAGAATTTGATTATTTTTACTTACAAACATTGCAGTGATTGTGGTGATTAGTATTGTATTTTTTATTCTAGATAGAGTTTTTGGGATAAATCTTTCAGGACAATGAGCAGGGTATTTACCAATGTTTATAGGAGCTGCTGTAATTTGATTTGTTTGAGCTTTTATAAGTTTATTTATATCGAAATGGTCTGCAAAAAGAGCTTATAAAATCACTCCAATTACTCCAGAGCAAGTTTCTGAATTAAATGAAAAAGAAAAAGTGGTTTGGACAGTAGTTGAAGAGCTAGCAGAAAGAAACCATATTAAAATGCCAGAAGTTGGGATATACCAATCTGATGAACCAAATGCCTTTGCAACTGGTGCAACTAAAAATTCTTCTCTAGTAGCTGTATCTACTGGACTTCTAGACACAATGGATAAGGGTGCTATTGAGGGTGTTGTGGGTCATGAAATGGCTCATATCCTTAATGGAGATATGGTTACAATGACACTATTACAATGAGTGGTAAATACTTTTGTTGTTTTTGCAGCTAGAATATTAGCAAATATTTTTGACAATGTTACTGATGGTAAGTTTGGTGGGCTATGATATTTTGCTGTAAATATTTTATTACAAATTGTTTTTGGGATATTTGCTTCACTTATCACTATGTGGTTTTCAAGACATAGAGAATTTAAGGCAGATGCTGGTTCAGCTAGGTTTGTTTGAAAAGAAAAAATGATTGCTTGATTGAAAGCCCTTCAAACTATGCAAGACAGAATGTGAAAAGATAATCCTAAGATGGCCAGTATGCAAATTTCTTCTCAAAAAAAATGATGAATCAAAGCTTTTTTCTCATCTCATCCAGCACTTGAAGATAGAATTGCCGCATTAGAAGAATTAAGAATATAGAGAGTTTGAAATAATAAAAAGAGAGACTACATTTTTGCAGTCTTTTTTTATTTTTTTAAGAAAATATGGTATTATTACTAGTAGTATATTTATTCAAAATATTAAATAATGTCAAAATCTAATTTAAAGTCTCCATTATATGAAACAATCAATAAACTAATTGGACAATATGACTGAGATATTGAAAAATTAAGAGATGAGATTGGTTCTTCAAGCTCAAGTATAATGCAAAACATGTGATCAAAACTACAAGTTGGAGATGTGGAAAAAGCTTTTGATTATTTTGCAAATGATGACTTGTCAGATAGTGAAAAAAAAGAACAAGAAAAAAATATTGCAAAAGACTTTGTTGACTTTTATAAAGGTTCAGAAAGTTTCTCATTCAGTTTAAATGATGATGACTCAGCTAAAAATAGTAAAATTAATAAAAAAAGGTATGGTCAATTTCAATCAATATTAATAAGTGTTTTAAAATGAGATTTTGATTTACCATTGCAAAATAAGGAATTACCAATTTATGTATATTTAAAGAAGATATTTAAGTCTACTTT
>CALLPO010000125.1 GCA_938015605.1 uncultured Candidatus Altimarinota bacterium
GATGAACCTATGAGATCTCGAAACGATCGTCAGGATGAAGCTCGATATGACGATAGTCGTTCTCAACAATAGCTCATACGGGATGATAAAGTGGAAGCAAACGGGGTCTTGATTTGATGAGTATGGACTCGATTTCTGAAATCCTGATTTTGTACAGATGGCTGAGAGCTTTGGAGCAAAATGATATAAAGTAGAAAAAAAGGAAGAGTTTAAATGAGTACTTGAGAAGACTCTGACTGAAAAGGGGTTAAAGATAATTGATCTTGATTTTGATTATCCAGAGGGGGGAGCGATACTTTAAAAAGATATAGGAAATATATAAATCTCTGCAGGAATGTAGGGATTTTTTTAGTAGATGATATTAATTTTATGTTAATTAATGGCTTTTATTTGAGCTATAGAGAGTTATCAGTATAGTAACAATATTATTCTATCATATCATAAATTATATGAAATTTCTCTATAAAATTTTCTCTAATCCTGCAGATTCTTTATCGATCTTTTCTCGTGATGAGATAGATGAGATAGAGAAAAGTATTTATGAAAAGGGTTGAAAACTTTTTATAAAAAGTTATTCAAGATGAGAGGAAGAAAAACAAATTTGGAGTGAGAAAAAATGAGCTCCAGAAGAAATTGTGAGACAATTGTATCTGAGGGAATTATTAAAAAAGTATAATTACCCAAAAGAAAGAGTTGATATAGAGAAATCAGTTCGTTTTGGGAGAGAAGTTAAGAGAGTTGATATAGTTATTTACTCAGAGGATAATGAAACACCTCACTTGATGGTTGAAGTAAAGGCTCCACATGAAAAAAATGATGTGGAACAACTCAAGAGTTATTTAAATGCAGATTGAACTCCTTTTGGTGTAGCTATAAACGGAAAATCACTACTTATTCTTTATCGTCCATATCCAAAAGATTTCGATACTCTTTCAGATATACCAAAGTTTTGAGAAACTTTTGAGGACGTGCTTTCTCGTAGAATATTTCTTGATGATTTAGATGAGCCAAAGCAACTAAAAGAAGTTATTCAAAATATGGAAGAACTTGTGTTAGCAAATTCAGGTTTTGATAGTTTTGATGAAATTTTCAAGCTTATATACGCAAAACTTCACGACGAAAAGGAATCTATGGAGAATCTAAAAAGACCTTTAGAATTTCGTAAATCTCCTACAAAAGATGCAGGAGCTACTAAATCAGATATATCTAGACTTTTTGAACAAGCAAAAAAGAGATGGAAGTGAGTATTTGAAAAATCTGAGACTATTAAGTTACTTCCAGAACATCTTTCTATATGTGTGTGAGAAATAGAAAAATTTAAACTTCTTTGAACAAATCTCCAAGTTATAGATGAAGCTTTTGAATATCTTATACCTGATGTTGCAAAAAGTAAAAAATGACAATATTTTACTCCTCGTATCGTTATAGATATGTGTGTGAGAATGATGAATCCATGAGCAAACGAAACAGTTATTGATACTGCCTGTGGTTCTGGTGGTTTCCTTATTCATGTTATGGAATACCTTAAGAAAAAACATGATTGGTCCAATGCGAAGATGTCTAGTTATGCAAAACAGCATTTATTTTGAATAGATTTTGATGAACGTTCATCAAAAATAGCGAGAGCAATGATGCTTATTGCTGGGGATGGAAAAAGTCATATATATAAAGAGAACTCTCTCGATGGAGCTGCATGGTCTGAAGAATCAAAAGCAGATTTTAAAAGAGAAGAACTTCTCACTGAATTTTCAGATTACGAAAAAAATGAACAGAATAAAAAAGAATTCTTACACTTTGACTTTGACTTACTTTTAGCAAATCCACCCTTTGCATGAGAAGTAAAGGAATCTGCAACTCTTGCAAAATATCAACTAGGAAAACATCCTAAAACAGGTAAAAATATTTCAAAAATATCGCGTCATTTACTGTTTATTGAAAGAAACTTAAATTTCGTAAAACCAGGTGGTCGACTTGCACTAGTTCTTCCTCAAGGAGTTTTTAATAACACAAGTGAAGAATATATTAGAAAATTCATGATGAATCATGCTCGTATTTTATCAGTAGTTGGTATCGAATGAAATAGTTTCAAGCCTCATACAGGGACAAAAACGAGTGTAATTTTTCTCCAGAAATGGGACGATGAGCTATGTCCAAAACTTGAAAACTATCCAATATTTTTCGCAACTTCAAAGGTGCCATTCAAAAATAATTCTTGAGATTATATTTATAAAAATGATCTTTCTCGTGATAGTGAAAACCTCCAATCAGATCTCTTCCCAATTGCTGAAGCATTTCAAATCTGGGCAGAAGAGCAAAATTTATCTTTTGTTAAATAAGAAATGACAGATACACCTTCAGATATCATAAAATGATGGAAAGATAGAGCAACTCCAGACTATTTTAGCATGTTCCAATCCTTATGGGTTGCATTTAATGCATGGTATAAAGATTGGTGATTATCATCTCATTCTCTTTGACCTAATGGAAGAGATAGAGATTTTATAGATAAATTAAAGCTTTGAGGTTCTCATAATAGAATGTTTACAAATTTCTCACAACTCATAAGTGATCAACATAAGTGAGCTAACTTTAGGTTTCATTTAGAAGAATTGGATACTTCTCTTAAGAGCATAGGCTTTGAAAATGACATAGATAAGGAATTCAGAAAGATAGCTAAAGCTAATATACATAATTTTAGGATGATAAAATCTATTTTTGATAGAAAGGAATTCCAAAGTCCTACTCCTAATAGATTACTATGACCTGATTATGAAGAATATTTATTTCAAGCAACTATTGAAAACTTATATACTATAAGAAATAAATTCTTTCATGGAGAAAAATCTACTAATGAACAAAATTTACGAGTAGTAAAAAATGCATATCAGGTTTTATATAGTTTAATTGAAAATATTTAATATGAATACTAATAACACATCTTCTAAACTTCAAAATTATATCCAAAGTAATAATTTAGATATATCTATTATTGATATTAGAAGTATGTGAGTATTTAGCCGAGTTGATGCCGAATTTTATCAAAAAATTTACAGTAAAGCTCATAATTTCCTTGAAGAAAAAAAAGCAAAAAATTTATGAACTATTTCTCTTATTACAGATTGAGAACATTGATCACCTGACCTTGATCCGGAAGGATATATTTATATATCTTGAACAAATATACGTACAGGAAGTTTAATTATTGACGAAAACACAAAAAAAATTACTGAAGCCCAATATATGAAAAACCAAAGAGTTCTTTTAGAAAAATGAAATGTACTACTTTCTATTGTTTGAACAGTAGGTAATTCTGCAGTAATTACAGAAAACATTGAGGGAATTACAGATAGAAATGTTGCAACCATAAAGTTATTAAACAGTGAATATAACCCTGTATTTTTGAGTTTATTTCTTAATTCAAAATATTGAAAGCTACAAACTGAGAGGTTTTGTACAGGAAATATACAACCTTTGTTAAATCTTACTCAAGTTCGATCTATTAAGACTCCTAAACCGTCGGGTAATTTTCAAGAAAAAATAGCAAAAACAATTCAAAAATCACATATAGAAAGAGAACTTTCGAAAAAACTTTATACTGAAGCTGAGGATATACTTTTGAAGGAATTAGATTTAAAAGATTGGAAGCCAAGTGAAATCAATATATCTGAAAAGATGAGTGAAGAAGTTGATTTATTTGGCAGATTTGATGCAGAATTTTTCCAACCAAAATATGATGAACTATTCTCAAAACTTTCAAAATTTAAGACTGATGAATTATGAGATATAGTAGATTATTCTAAATGAATAGAACCTTGAAGTAAGGAATATATTGATGAATGAATACCTTTTGCTAGAGTATCAGATTTTTCAATTAACTGATTTGATAATATTTGAAAGAAGGTAAGTCATGATTTGTTTGAGAAATATGGTGATGATTATTCTCCAAAGAAAGATGAGATACTTTTTACAAAAGATGGTACGATTGGTATTACCTCAGTAGTTAATAAAGATATGGATATTATTCTGAGCTGAGCTTTTTTGAGGCTTCAAAAGACTATAAAAATTAAAAGTGAGTATTTAGCATTAGTTTTAAATTCAATTGTATCAAAGCTTCAGATTGAAAGATTTTCAGGATGAGCAATAATTGCACATCTTAAACCTAGTGATGCTATGAAAATAATTATTCCAATACTCTCCGATCCAATTCAAAAAGAAATCTCGGAAAAAATTGAAGCTTCTCATTTAGCTAGAAAGCTTTCTGAAAAACTATTAGAGAATGCTAAAAGAGCCGTTGAAGTATATATTGAGAAAGATGAAGATGCAGGACTTAAGATATTAAATATATAATTTATGTTTGAAAAAATACTATATTCATTAAAACCATTTTTTATTACTAAAATAAACGATGTTTTATTCAAATATGATGCGCGTTATAAAGCTTTAGCAATTAAATTAGAGACTATTCTAGAGGCTAATTTTGGCAAACTAGAAATAAATATAAAAGAGTATTTTCAAGAAAATAGTAAACTCCAAGAAGATTTTAAGAAATTAAATAAATCACAACAAGAATTTGTTCTAAGCTCTATGGAGGTTAATTTAAACAGCGAAGAAGTCGATAATCCTATAGACCAATTTATTCAGTCAGATATTTTTAAATTATCTATAAAACCTTATTTTGACGCTGATAAGAATTTATCAAGAAGAATATTGAGCGCAAAGAGCTCGGTGGAGTGATTTAAAAAAGTATATGATATTGAACTTGATAATTATATAAACAAAAAAGAAGTTAATATATCTATGTTAGAGGATTATAAATCAATTATTCTTGAACAAGTAGATAAATTATTTGATCAATTTGAAGAATCTATATCTATATTTTTTGTGCATGCATACAAGGAACACAGAGTAAACCTTATAAAAAATCCTCAGATTACATCAGAGAAATTAGGTTTACTACATAGTAACTTGAATAATATCTTACTTCTTTTAAAAAAGAAAGAGAATGCTGTATTGTATAAGTTGTTTTTTTCTTGCATATCTGATATATTATCTGAGAATATCTCACTGCTTACCAAGAAGAAAAAATCCTCTTAACCTTCATTTAAGGTTCCTCCATATCATACTCATAGTACAACTTAACCACTTATACTATGAACACTCATAAAGTTTGCATCATCACCTGCCCAAACTGCAACCACGAAAAGCCACTCAAAAGAGTGGATGAACGATGTGTGGTGCATTTTCAGTGTAAAAACTGTCAGTTTCAGAGTCTCGCCAGGATGAACCAAGAGTGTTTTGAGTTTGAGGGAATC
>CALLPO010000126.1 GCA_938015605.1 uncultured Candidatus Altimarinota bacterium
ATGAATATTAATTATTCTATGGATGCAGAAAACAAAATTTCTGAAATTACTGTAACTTCTCCAAACTACAAGGGGATGAATAAATTTAATGATGGAATTCAAGTAGTAGTTGGTATGACTATTGATGAAGCTCTAGAACAACATGTTTCTGGAAGTTCACTAGCAACTGCAGCGTTTCAAAAAGTTCTTAAAGATATGTAGTATGAAAACCTACTCACATGATTGCCTTGGTTCTCGATTAGATATTACTATAGAATCAAGAAAAGATTTAGATTCAGTTATGACTGAGTCTTTTTTGCTGATTGATGATTTTGAAAATAAGTATTCTCGTTTCATTGAGTGAAATGTTTTATCAAAAATTAATAGAGAAAAAACATGAACTCTTCCTGATGAAATAATGATGCTTGTGACTTTGGCTCAAAAAATCTCTGTGATGACTAATGGGTACTTTGATATTACGATGCTTCCAGTTTTGGAAAATAATGGCTATGGTATTGAATCAAAAAAAATAAATAATGCTATTTGATACAAAAATATTATTTGTGAAAAAAATGACATTACTTTAGAAAATGATGTGTGTATAGAATTTGGATCTCTGGGGAAATGATATGTTCTGGACCTGTTATATAATGCGCTGAGATCTTATTCTCAAGACTTTGTTATTAACTTTGGTTGAGATATTAGAGTTTCTGGGGAAAAAACTATTCACCTTGAAGACCCAAATGATATTAAAAAAAGTATAGGAACTATTGAACTCAACAATATTTCGATTGCCTCTTCTGGCTGAAATAAGAGAAAATTGAGTGTGTGACATCACCTTATTAATCCAGAAAATAAGGCTTCTCAAGAAGATAAAATTGCAGTATTTGTGACTCATAAACTGTGAGTCTTTGCTGACGCTTTTGCTACAGCACTTTTTGTGTGCCCATTGAATAAATCTCTAAAAATTCTTGAAAAAACTCCATGATTAGAAGCCCTTATCATCTGAGCTGATGGGAAAATATACAAATCTCAATGATTTATCTCTACTCTAAATATATAAAATTATGAATGTCGTAAAACTGATGAAATTCTGAAAAATATTCTCAATTATGAGTGTGATTTTTCCTCCTGTTATTTGGATAGGGCTCAACTATTTTGACCTATTATTAGTACAATTTTTAGGTCACAGTTTATATACATGGATTTATATTGTTATTTGGTACAGTGTTGTTTTTGTAATGATCATTCGTCCACTCTCAGATTTATTTCCTCAGTATAAATTTTTAAGACAACTCTGTTTACTTAGAAGGGCATTTTGAATCTTGTCTGCTATGTTTGTCTGTGTATTACTCAGTGATAAATGGATCTGAAACCCTGCTAGTTTTGTTGCTTTTTTTACTCCTTCTGATTGGAATATATGGTATCCTCTTATGGCAAGACTAAGTGAATTGACGGCTATAATACTGTTGCTTACTTCAAATAATTTTGCTCAAAAAAAGCTCTGAAAAAATTGGAAATCAGTTCAAAGAGTGAGTTATATTTATTTTATAACGGGATGAATTTCCGCTTTGAGATATTGAGATGATTATGGGATTGTAGTGAGTATGATTATTGTTTTAGTGTTATTTTTCTTAGCACTTACTAAGAAAGTAGTTAAAAGAGTGAAGAAAGCATAACTTGTATTTGTTGAATAGTGATTATAATAATGGAGTTAGTGTCTTTATTTTTAATATACATATTATGAAAACAGTTATTTGGAAAGCTAGTATTGCTGAATGAAAAATGTGAGATTTTGAGAAAACATATGAAATGTTTAAATCAGCTGATGGTTTTGTAAGTGCAGAGTTTTATAATCTAACTGACGAGGAGTCAACAGTTATGGTTGTGGAATCTTGGGAATCTGAAGAAAAACAAACAGCATTTATGGGAACTATGAGTCCAGAAACCATGAATGAATTATTCTCTCTGCTTGCTGGAAAACCAGAAGCATGGAACTGTGAAGCCTGAGCTAAAATTGTAAAGTAATTTCAATACAAGATGAGTGAACATTGAACTAGAGAAACATATTATAATATCAAGAAAACGCAGTACTCTGATATGTGAAGAGCTAGCTGTCCCTTTTGTGATTTTGATAGTGATGATCAAAAAGAACTGATAGTTTGGAGAGGAAAACATTGGTACATACTTAGAAATAAATTTCCATATACAAATACAGGAAAGCATATTATGGTAATACCATACAAACATAAATGTGTAGCAACTGACCTAGATTCTGATGAATTTAGTGAATTAAAAGAAGTACATGAGTTTGTAAAATCCTATTTTTGAGATATAGATTATTTTTCTTTTACTAGAGAAACTTTTGCAAATAGGAGTTTAGAACATTACCATCTACATTTCCTTAATTGAAAACTTCAATGAAAGTTTTTAAGAAAAATGCTGAATGGACAATGATTATTTGAATAGAAAATTATGAAACAAATTACAAAACAAGATTTTTTAAAAAACAAAGAATTTTATCTATCTGAGATGAAAAATTGAAAGATTTTTATTTACCCAACTGACACCGTTTTAGGCATTGGTTGTATTGTGAGTAACTCAGATTCTGTGGAAAAAATTTTTGAACTTAAAAAAAGGGAAAATAAGCCATTATTAATTATTATTCCAGGGTTATGATGGATCAAAAATCATGCTAAAATTTCAGATAAAAATCTAGAATATATAAAATCTAAACTTCCTTGAACATATTCTTTTGTAGTGAATCTAGATGATTCAAACTCCATAAATACAAGAGTTCATAATAATCTATGAAGTGTGTGAGTAAGAATTCCTGACAACTGGTTTGCTGAGATTGTTTGAGAACTCTGAGAAGCTTTTATTACCACTTCTGTGAATATCTCATGAGAGCCATCAGTGTTAGATGTTAAAAATATACCAGAGGATATTCTAGATTGAGTTGATTATGTTGTAGAAAATGATGAAGAATTTTTGTGAAAGAGTAGTACTCTTATTGACATGAGAGGAGAGGAGATGAAAGTATTGAGGAAATAGTCTTCTTAAGTTTCCCTTAAGAAAAAAGTATATAATTAGTTTTGGATAAATTATGTTTTAGGATATAATTTATTCACCAAAATATATTTAAAAATTAATAAAAAGATTATGGCAGTAGTAGTAAATGATGATAATTTCAAAGAAGAAATTAAAGAAGGAGTTGTATTAGTAGATTTCTGGGCAGAATGGTGTGGACCTTGCCAAATGCAAATACCAATTCTAGAGGAGCTTTCAAAAGAAATGGAAGGGAAGGCTAAAATTTGTAAATTAAATGTAGATGAAGCTCCTGCTACAGCTGGAGAATTCAGAGTTATGAGTATTCCAACTCTAATGGTTTTCAAAGATGGTGAACCAGTTGATACTATGGTTGGTGTTCAACAAAAAGATGTTTTAGTTGAAAAATTAAACTCTTACTTGTAGAAAACAGATAAAAAGAAAAGCCTTTCTCTAGGAGAAGGCTTTTTTTGTGTTTGAGAAACAAGGTTACAATTATAGTTATATCTTGCTTCATCGTAATATGGTGAACGGGAGGGAATTTACCCTCGTAGATTCTGTGTTGAGAAAATGCCTGATAGATCCAGACTCCGTCCATTGAATTAAATTTCACTAAATGGAAATTTAATAGACTAGTTTATATAGATATAAATGAATAAGTCAAAAATATTTCAGAGTTTTTTATTTAATTGTTGTTCAAGGGAGTAACATTGAATCTGTTTCGATAACTCTTGCAGGATAAGCCATTGATTTTATACCAATCTTTGCATTATCTCAGACTATTACTCAAAGTTTTCTTCTTCACGTATCTATTAATTCTCAGTTAATCATACATCTCATATTTTTTCAATCATGTCTAAGGTTTGCTGTAACAAAACCTGCTCAGAAGTTTACATTATTTCAAACAACACTGTCTCCAATATATGTAAGATGTCCTGCATTAGAATTGTTTCAGAAACTAGAGTTTTTGACCTCTACGGCATTTCCAATATGACAATTACTTCATATTACACTTTCTCATCTAATGTAGCAGTTAGGGCCAATTTTTGAGTCTTTTCAGATATAGCAATTTCATTCAATGTATGTTCATGATTTAAGAATTGCTCATTTTTCTAAAATTATGTTTCATTTAATGGTTACTCCTTCTTCAATTTCTCAATTAATTTCGGATTCTTCTAGGGTATTTAGTAAGTAACTGTTAGCTGTTAATATATCCCAAGGAGCTCATACATCTATGAACTCTCACCCAATAGTTATAAGTTGAAAATCTTCTTGTGTACAGAATCAATTAATAGAATCAGTGATTTCATATTCTCATCTTGTTGAAAGAGGAATATTATCATTAATATCAAATAGTATGTCAGAAAATTTATAGGCTCATATATTTATAGTATTTCATATAAAAGATTGAGGTTTTTCTACAATCTTTTCTGCATTTCAATTTTCTTTTTTTTGAAAAACACCATATTTTGAAGGGTCATCTATTTCTCTTGTGAGACATCCATATCAATCTAGTTGAATAAGAGATTCTAGATCTTTGATTTCAAAAATACTATCTCAGTTAAGCAGTAAGAAATCTCAGTTGAAGTTAATTCCTCTTATTGCTCATCATGTTCATTTATCATTTCATTGTTCAAAATAGCTTATTTTTGTGCCTTTAAAATTGTCACCAAAATATTTCTTGATTTCATCTCATAAATGTTTAATAACAATAATTATTTCATCAACACTGTCATAAATATGTTCTAAGTTGTGTTCTAAAATTGGTTTTCAGACAATTGAAATTAATGGTTTAGGAGTAGTGTCTGTGAGAGGTCTCATTCTAGTTCCTCTTCATGCTGCTAGTATAATTGCTTTCATAATATAGGGGAGTTAATTACAAAAGAGTATATTTATAAATATACATATTTCAAAAAAAAAGCCCTGAACTGTTTAGTTTGAGCTTAATTTTTTATTCATCCACAACTGTAATTTCTATATTATCTTTAAGTGTATTATTATTTTGGAAATTGATTTTTAGACTAACATTGTATTCTCATGCAACCTCATATGAATGACTTGGATTAGCATCAGTAGATACCTCTCAATCTCAGAATTCCCAAAAGTATGACACTATTTGTCATTCTGATTCATCTGAAGAAAAATCAATTCATTGATCAAGGGGAGCAGTTTTCATACTTGATACAATCTTAACCTTCTGAGGTTTAGGTTTTAGGACAAGCTTTTTTTCAATTGAATATTCAGAACCATCAGTTGTAACAACTCTCATTTTGATGTCATATTCTCAAGCCTGTGTATATTTATGTGCAGGATTAATAGCATCCCTTTCTTCTACTACTCCATCTCAATAATCATAGATAAATTTCTCAATATTTTTTCATTTTACTTCAGATTTTGATGCATCAAATCTAACAGAAGTAGGTACATAATTATTCTCTGGAGTAATGACTAGATTAAGGATAGAATCTTTCTTAATTGACTCTATGTAGATAGTTTCTGTGAAATTAATTTTGTCACCTTCAATTTTTCTATGGTGAAAGTGATAAGTTACTTCAATTGTATGGTTTCATTCAGTATCAACATCATAATCTAGTGTCTTTCATACTTTATCTGATTTACCATCAGCATTCAAATCCCAAGATGCTCATTTTAAACTATAAAGAATATTATTGGATCTTATAAGTCTTGCATCAAATTTTATAGTTGTAGGTGTAGGAAGCTCATCAATATAATACTCTTTATTACTTTCTTCATATCTATAGTCTTCCATTAGACTTCAATTATTATAAATTCTGAGTCAGTTTTTAAGTTTTAGTCTTTTTGGGACGTTTATAACTGTTGTAAGAGTTTTTGTTTTTCATGCAGAATCTTCTAATTGAACAGTTACCTTTTGTTCTCAATATTTAGTAAATTTATGTTCTACAAGAGATGATTCTTCAATATTTTCTAAATCTGATTTTTTTGTAATTATTTGGTCATCAATTTCCCAAATGAAGTTCTCTATAAAACCATTTCAAAAACTTGTATCGGGGTTTTTTACACTCAGGGTATATTTAAGATCATCAACCACATCTTGAGTGTATTGAATTTCTCATTGAATATTATTTTCAACGCTTTTATTAATGATAAAGATTTTATCAAGTGCTTTGTCTTCTCTACCATTTCTTTTGATGTACATTCATATAAGAGTGTCTTCAACTATAATTTGACCTGGGTCATAATTATATCAAACAAAAGGACTAGAAGTATCTTTTAAATTTTTTAGATCATAATGCCATTCAATTTTTCATAAATCTTTTAAGTCACTTGCATCAAATCTTATTTTCTTTCACCCACTTTCTAGTACAGTTTCTTCAAAATCAACAACATTTGAAATATTAATTGATTGAATGTTTGCCACTTCTTTAGTTTGTTCTTCTCATTTGATGTTAACTCATGTAACATTTAACGAAATTTTAGTAGTTCCTTTTTCATTAAATTTATGAATAATTACAGGGTTTAATTCATTTTTTGTGGTTCCTCAAAAATTCCAAATATAGCTCTTTATAACAAATCCTTGTTGTGCTTGTTTATTTGCCCAGTTTGTTAGATCATATTTAAGTGTAATTGGTCATATTAGGTTAGAAGTGTCTTGTAATAGTGCAGTTTGTTTAGTAAATTGTTCACTAATAAGTTTTGAATTATCATAAATCTGGACATCTCCATATGCCATTTCTTGCCAATTAGGAAGTGAACTTATTTTTTTATTAATTACCATCCAT
>CALLPO010000127.1 GCA_938015605.1 uncultured Candidatus Altimarinota bacterium
AATTTTCAATGAAAAAGCAGAAATGAAATTATCGAGGCGTGATTAGAAGAGTTTGAAGAGTCAGAGATTAATTCTGCTTATATGTATTCTAAAGACACAAAAGAAATGAATCATAAATCATCATACACATACTCTGAAGTAAATGAAAAAATATGTAAATTAGAAAAATAAAAAAACCCAGCAATTTACTGGGTTGTTAAATAATTTAATGATTCCCGTCGAAGCAAGCTTCGCGATATCGTATTAGGAATACTCTTTTTTGAAGACGAAGCTAGCTTCTTGGTAAGCTTCTTTGAATATTCTTTATCGGACTCGCATAGTATCTAAAAATGATTCATAGATACTTAATGCCTCATTTCTATCAGCTCCGGTTTTCGTGAGATGACTCAATGCAGCAGCACCAATAGCTGCTATGAGGTATTCATACTCCTGCATAGCAAGCTCTTCTTGTTTTTGACGATTTCCAAGTTCAGTCTTAGGAAATCTCATTTTACTCACTCTTTCTGAAACCATTCGACTGACTTCTTCATATCTCTGAGATGACCAATCAATACCTATTACTGGATATTCACTTGATTGCCATGCAGAACCTAACTGTGCCCATGCACCATTGAGACCTAAAGATTGTTTTTTAAGTTCAAATACACAATCACCAAAAGAAAAAAGCACCGCATCACTTACCTTGTGATTTGGAAAGTATTCAAGTGTTTTTTGGACATAACAATAGTTAGTTTCTTTTGCTAATGCCTTTAAAAATACTTTCTTACTTCCTTTCTTGAGAATATCATTACAAGTTAGATATGTCTGCATGCCATCTTGTGTCAATTCACCAATAGCAGGAATATCCAATTTCCATTGGATTTTTCCATTTTCAGTGAGAGATAAATCTTCAATAAAATAGAAGTATTTACCACCTCCATAAATCTTCTTCGGACCAACAATTCTCTTAAATGGACTAGTAGAAACAAAAACTGGAATCTTCCACTGAGATTTTGCAAAATCTGGATGAGATAACTTTATAAAGCCTTTACAATCATCTTGATTAGTTGCAGTAATCAACACACTATGTCCCATATTTGGATCTACATCAACTTCAACTGGCGCATTTGATGCATCCCATCTCATTTTAGATAAATCAATTGATGTAGGACCCTCATTTTTGAGCTCCTCTAATCTAGTTTCTCCTGGAGACAAATAAATTTCATTTGGAAGTATACTAATACCATCTGATTCTTTTAGAGATTTTGGTTTTTTAACGATTCTTCCACTTGAAGCCTCACGATCAGTTATCTTTTGGTTCAAATCTCCAAACTTCTTTTTGGTTGCTTGCACCAAACGATCAATAAGCTGTTCTTGATGCAATTCTTTGTTATTATCTTTTTCAGATTTGTCTATTTCTAACATTTTACTAACCTTATTAGTTACTTGCACTAGAATATCTAACAATTCTTTCACGATTACTTTATCAGAATAGAAAGTATCTTTTAATGTATTAAGATGTGCTCTCCATCCGTTAAGTGAATCAATATAAATATAGCCACCACAAGCTTGCAAAACTTCTAGCTCTTGTGGAATTTTATCTATATTTCTTAACAGATCCTTCAATTCTAGTACACGGTTCTCTCTACCACAAAGCTGAATTTTACCTCTATTATACTTTGCATCTACGAAAAGATCTACTGCGACTTTTCCAATTCTTTTTCTAGTATAAATTTTGGTAAAAAACTCACCATCAAATCTTACTGGCTTCAAATCATGCCATTCTCTGTTATAGTATACTTTTACAAATGGTATAATTCGTGGTGTTAAGAATTTTGCAAAATTATTGATAAATACTTTTGGACTTGGAAATTTATCTTTAGAGATATTCTCCAAAAAAATATTAGATCCAAATTTTCTATCGGGCATCTTATCATTTATCCAATATGATTTTTTTGGAAGTTCTACTTCTTGAGAATGCTTCAAAAACAAATCCTTCATCAACTTTTTTCCACGCTTTGGATTATCCTGCAAAATCGCTGTTACCTGATGGACACGAACAAGATAATCAATATCAAACCAAGCAGTTTTAAGTACATTAGGATTATCCTCTGCAATACTTTCTATCCGTACTCTTGTTTTGGAATAATCACCAAGACCTAGAGAATGCTTAATTCCTGTACCATTGACTCCAAACGTAGAATCGTCATCACGAGATTTTGAAGACATAAAATGGCTCAACACTGAAAGCAGATCTGCAGATCTAAATCCATGTCCTTGATCTGACACAATAACTGTCATTGTACCGTCAGGGTTGTCTTTAAATTGGACTAATATATGAGCAGATCTAGCATCTCTTGAGTTGTACACCAACTCCTCACTTGCAAAACCCCATCCATTTGCTCCTGCAATTCTTGCATCAATACTCGAAATAACCATTTCACGGGTATTTGAACTAATATTATATGTTTTTTCTCTTGCTATTGTTTGCATTATTACATTATTTTTTTTAAAATGATTTTTGTTTTTTCAATGATTTTTTTCTAGAGTCTTGTGGATTATCTTTTGATAAATGCTGCAATAACTCTGTAAGTTGAGTAACCTTATCAGCATTCATTTCTAGATAATGATTAAATTTTTTACCTTCAAACGTATATAGTCTTTGGAAAAGACAGACAATAGAATCTAATCCATTTCTTAATAATTGACTATAATAATCTACATTTTCATCATGATGCGATACTTCACCTTCTAGATGTGTAGAAAAAACAGAACTTTCATTCATATTTTTTAATGAATCTAGTAATTGTAAATTCTTACTAATATACATTGGTGGTCTCATAAATTTTGACGCAGTCATATTCATGATTTCGTCACCGAATGGATGGATGTTTCGAGTCTTCCATCTATCAGTAAAAAACAAAGCAATCTTCTCAAGATCCTCATATAAAGGCTTTGTAGCTTTTTGCTTAAAATATTCTGATGTCTCCTTATTAGTCAAATCAAATGACTTGAGACCTGTCAAAATATGAAATCTTTTTTTTATATTATAGCCAGGATTTTTCCCATGGAAAAATTTATTAACTCCATCATAAGGAGCTACAGCCAAATTACAGGCCTCTATCCTTTTGAGACTATTTTCTTCGAGCCACAACTCAAAATCTCGCTTCATTGTATTTAAATTCATATCATGTGTTTATTTTAATGATCAATATTGTTTTACTATAGTATATATATAGCTATTTTACAAATAAAATCAATATCATATTGACTTTTGTTTTTAAAAAAATATTATTTAATTGTGATATAATAAATAACAAATATTAAAAACTAAAACATGACAGAAATATTTCCAGTAAACAAAAAAACATTATTATTAAAAAAAGGATTCCAAGACGGAAACAATGACTTATTTATGAGTCTAAATGTAGAAGGATCTAATGATGAAATAAAAATTCATTTTGAAAACAAAACATCTCAATTTCATTTGACATTTCAAAACCATACACAGAGTTTTGGCATACTAACTGACACAACTATTAATCAAATGCAAGAAACTGAACAAAATGAAAAAGTACCCACAAAAAAGAAACGTGGAAGACCTAGAAAAACAGTTTCTAAAACAACTAAACCAACAAAAAGAAGGAAAAGAGGTTCGGGCGGATTTGATATGTATAGACCTTTAGAGGTCCTTTGTGCTGAAGATCCAAAAAAAATTCTTAATTGGAATCTAAATAAAATTCTAAAAAAGAATATAGCAAACGTGTCTTCCGATAAAAACATTGTAGCACATATGCAAGAAATTTCTCTATTTATAGGTGTACCGATAGAAAAACTAAGAGTACGTGATATGGTGGTTGCACATAAGAGTGATATTTTTAAACCGAAGACCCCGTATATTAAAATAAAAAAAGAAGACGGGAAAATTAAATGCGTAGGACCAAGAATGATCAAGATCATGAATAATTTATTTATAAACTTATATGATCTTGTAAAATAAATTACTTAAAAATAACCTCCACAATGTGGAGGTTATTTTACTGCATCTTACTTATTGTAAAAAATACACATATTCTCTTGCAATTCCAAAAAATCTTCTTACACTACTATCAATAGATATATCAATACATGATAATCTATTATAGTATGGGTTACATTCTAACATGTAAAGCATGTCTACGAACACTCTATACACGCAATCCGGTTATATTTTTTACAAATTACTTATTGTATTTTATACATTAATAATTTTATCATGACTAAAACCTCTCATATCGTAGTAGATTTTCAAAATGATTTTGTTATGGAGAATGGATCCCTTTCAGTACAAGCAGAATCTCTTGGGAAGCCTATTAAAGAAAT
>CALLPO010000128.1 GCA_938015605.1 uncultured Candidatus Altimarinota bacterium
CTAATATCATTTAATTCCTCAAAATTATCAAATACGTGTTCATTAAAATCATCTGCATTAATTCTTTTACCTTGAATTGTAAAATCATTGTTTGCTACTTCTCAGAATTCTTTTCAAATTACTTTATTTGCAATTGCTTCATTTATTCAAGAAGCTTCCACTTCTAATTTTCTACTTGATTGAACAATTAAGTCTGACTTTTCAGCTACTAAATCTTCAAGAGTTTTATTCTGATTTATTTTACTTATATCAATTCATATTTTACTTTTTATTTGTTCCAAAAACTTTGTCTTAGTTTCTTTATCTAGTTGCTTATCATCTACAATTCTTTCAAGTTTTTTTATTTTATTCTGTGTATCTGTATCCATTTTTCAAGTCTGATGAAATGTAGTTAAATCAACTCTTCATATTATATCTTGAAAGACAGAATCTACTTTGTTATTTAAATTGATACTGTTCATTCTTTTTAACTGTTGTGTTAGTTCCTTACTTACTTCTGTATGGTTGAAGAATCATTTTTCATTAAATAAAT
This sequence comes from uncultured Candidatus Altimarinota bacterium, assembly GCA_938015605.1. Taxonomy (GTDB): domain Bacteria; phylum Patescibacteriota; class Gracilibacteria; order BD1-5; family UBA6164; genus CALLPO01. The sequence goes on from CALLPO010000128.1 coordinate 533, forward strand.
TTCGATTATTAATATCTAATGAATGAATTCAGTTTTTTTCTAACTGTTTAATGACATTAGACTGTTCAATTACATTTCATCACATATCATCAAGAATTTTTATTGCATTTATAATAATTTCTTTTTGCTCTTGCTGTCTCTGTTGCTGTGTGATCATTCTTGATAATTTTTCTTCATTAGTGATTTCTCATTTGGCATTTTTCTTAAATGTAAATTTATCAACAGTAGTGTGCTCTCTAATAAGTTTTGAAAATTTTTGATATCATTTTGAAATATTCAAATCTAAAAGCATTCATTTTTCCATCTGATTTGTAATGAATTTATCTGCAATTTTATTATTAACTCAAGCATCTTGTAACACTTTTCTTCAATTTAATATTTTTTTACCAGCTTCTAACTTTACTCATTGACTAGAATATATCTTGTTTAATTCTTGATCAGTTATTGTCTCTCATTTCTTCAATGCACCAGTTTCTGTAAATTTTTTTGGATACAGTTTAGTAGCTTCAGATTTGAATTTATTTCATGTCTTATGAATTTTTTTTAAGGCTGTTAAAAGTTTTGGATTACTTGTAATTCAAGCATCACCTAATTCTTTATTCATTTGATTATTCCAAGATATGTCATCCAGAGTATAATTTGCATTTATCTCATTAATATTTTGTTTTCTAACTGATTCAATTTTTATTTTTTTTGGTTGAGATAATCCAAGTAAATCTTTTAGTTTGTCTCATACAGGTCATAGATTAGCATTTTTAATAAACATATTAACTATTTCTCAAATTCTAGACATTGATAAATGCTTAATCCCATTTAATGCATTTGCTAATTTTTTACTTTTGGTTAGTCATTGTAATCCTAAAGGTGTTAACACAATTCATGCTCATGCAAGTGTGTTATCAATTACTGTTTTTTCAATATTGTATTCTTTATCAATTGGTAAAACTTTTTTGACTAATGCTAATGTTGCATCTGTGTTTGATAGTATATCAGCTGAATCTACTCATAGTGATAACAGTGATCATGCTCAAGGAATACATTGTAATCACACTGAACATAAATACCCAACCATAGCAATAGATTCAGTTTCTTTATCTTTTTCATTAAGAAGTGAAAAATCAAAGTTAGTATCTTTTGATATCTCTACTAGGTTTTCATATCATGCTTGACTTGAATTTTTAATTAATATTTGTGGATGCGCTATTGCTGAATGCATTGTTGTACTTAATGATTCATTAATATGTGAATTAATAATCCACCTTTGTTCTGGTATACTTAAATGATTATTATCTTCTTTAATTTTTTCAATAAGTTTTGGCAGATTATGAATTTCTTTACTAATTTTCTTAGATGTTTGTTGTAGTAATGCTTTATAATTTTCATCTGACAATCTAGATCATCTAGGGAGTTTCAATTGTTTTACTACATAATTACTCATATTTCCAGTAAGTCCTGTAATATCAAATTGTAATCATTGATCACTAAGGCTAGCAATAACTTCTTGAGGTATTTCAATAGAATTCTTAAATCCTTCTATTATTTTTTCATTTCATTTTGCAGAATTCTCTACCTCAGTGTGAATTACTCATAGTTTTTCATCAATTCCAGGAATTTTCTTAAACTCTTCATCAGGAACATCATTTATTAATCAAAGATCGTGTTGAGTAATCATTTCATTATGTGAATTACTCTCTATGTTTGGTTGTTTCATCTCCATTGTTTATTGAATTTGTAATAATAAATCTTCCAATTTTTTTTCTAATCAATTTTCTTCAAGTAACTCTTCCTCTTTCATCTGCTTAAGTTTATCTTGAATGAGAGTAAATCATTCATTTTTTTCTGCCTCATTTTTTTTCTGTGCATACACAAGAATGCTTTCAATTATCTCAAAAATATTTATAAGTATTTTTTCATTAGGTTTTTCAATAACTTTAAAAACATCTCTTAGATCATCAAATAAAGTTTTTTGCTTTACTCTACTAAGAATGTTTGTGATGAATTCGTATTTTTGTTTATACGAATAGTTCTTAAATGTACCTGATTGAATCATTATTTTGATGTTACTTTAATGCTATATCTAATAACATTTTTAGTTCTTTTTTTTGTGTTGGACTTAACGAATTAATATATCAAAAAATTGACATACCACTACTTCACATATTTGTTAATAACCCAACATTTATTCTCTTATCTCATATTTTTTTATATGCTTCATTTCTCTGTTGTTCATTTAAATAACTAAACTTTTTACTTAAATTGGCTAACTTTCTATCTAAAATACTATATTTTTTTTCATTTTCTAAATTTTTCTTTACTACATCATTTACTTTATCTATCTGATTAAAATAATTTATTGCTGTTATTAAAACTCTCTTAAAATCATCTTTCTCTTGATTATCAATTTCTCTATAAAAAGAAATTAGTGCTCATGATCACCATTTATTAAGTCCTTCCTTATCTCTTAATTTATCTGCATAGGGTTCATTATTTCATAATTTTTGCATGTGTTTTACTATCAATTGTACCTTAGTATTTCATAATGAACTTATATTTCATTCAACAGAATTGTCACTAAAATTATCAAGTACTCTTTGACATGCTTCTTGTTTTTTTTTCTCTAATTCATTTTTAGGATTATCTTCCCTTCATATCATTTTTTCACATCAAGACATTATTGTTCATTTAGGTATGTAATATATAGATAATTCTACCATATTTTCCTTTATTTACGCAAATAATATTGCATATAAAAAAAAGAACTTATACTTGAGAAATAAAAATAATTACCTATAAAAAATATATGCAAAAATTTGTACT
>CALLPO010000129.1 GCA_938015605.1 uncultured Candidatus Altimarinota bacterium
CATTACTGAGAAAATAGATTGAAAGTTCTCTAAAATTCTTAAAGAAAATAGAGAGAATGAACAAGTATTACTCAAAAACCTGGAGAAATTCATGGACAGCATGTCTGATAAGGTGGACAAAAAACTAGAAAGCTGATTTGATAAAACCAATAAAACATTTAATAACATTATTGAGCGTTTAGCTAAAATTGATGAAGCTCAGAAAAATATTGATAAACTCAATACAGAAGTTATTTCCCTTCAAAATGTACTAACAGACAATAAAACTAGATGAATATTCTGAGAAGTACAACTGCAAAGTATCTTAGAATGAGTATTTGGTGAGAAGAATGACAAGATGTATGAGATGCAGTATCACTTCAAACAAAACAATACTCAAGTTGATGCTGTAGTAAAAACATCAAGATGATTAATTTGTATTGATGCAAAATTCCCACTTGTTCATTACCAGAAAATGAGTAATAAAGACTTAAAAAAAGAAGAAAGAAAAGAAGCTGAGAAATTTTTCATAGCAGCAGTGAAAAAACAAATTATAGAAATTAGTAGTAAGTATATTATCAAAGACACTACTCTTGATCAGGCATTCTTATTCCTTCCCGCTGAAGCAATTTTTGCAGAAATCAATGCATATCATCCTCAAATATTAGAATTTGCTCAGAAGAATAATATTTCAATAGTATCTCCTACAACACTTATGGCTATGCTTACAATTGTAGCTAATGCTATGAGAAGTCTAGAAACACAAAAACAAGCTCAGGTTATTCAAACAGAACTAGCAAAACTCAGTGATGATTTTGGAAGGTTTGAAACAAGGTGGAACAAGTTCACAAAAGATTTTAAGTCTGTCTGAAAAGATATTAATGATATAGATATTACTAATCAAAAGATTATTAACAGATTTGGGGGGATAGAGAGGTTAGAACTAGAAGAAAAGAGTTAATTATTAATAATTAACTCTTTATTTTGTTCAAAAACTTTTCCATATCATCTTTAAGTTTAGCAGTTAAGTCAAACTGTTTTTTTCTCCCATAGTGAAAGAAGCTAATTTTGTAGGCATGTAACATTTGTCTTTTAACTGAAAACTTCTTCTCAAAGTAATAATTTAAACTTTTGTTCCCATATGCCTTATCTCATATAATAGGACACTTCAGAGAGGCTAAATGTACTCTTATTTGATGCATTCTCCCAGTCTCTATCTCCACTTCTACAACTGTTACATTTTGTTTCCCATTATCTGTTTGCACTTCATACTCTTCAATGAGCTTATAGTGACTAATGGCTGTTTGCCCTTCATCTGATATTTGAACTTTATTCTGATTTTTAGCATTTTCTATTCTCAGAAGTTTTTTAGTAATAGTTCCTGAGCTTTGAGGGAGTTTCCCAAAACATATAGCAAGATATGTTTTTTTAATTTTCTTATGACTTTTAAAATCAGCAACTAGCTGGCTAAGAATTTGTTTTTTCTTAGCTATGAGAAGAATTCAACTTGTATCTCTATCTATTCTATGAATAAGGCTTGGTTTAAACGTAAGAGAATTTAACTTCTCTCACAGGTAATCCTGAACTTGCTGAATAAGTGAAACTTCTGTTGACTTAAAATCACCTGGATGAACATTTGTTCCACTTGCTTTATTCACTACAAATAAATCTCCATCTTCAAAAACTATATCATTTTTGTTAAACATTTGATCACTGTTCATAATTTTTTTATCTTCAGTTTTTTGTTTTGTAAGTTCAGATATATCTTTATCACTTAGAAATAGTTTTACACTATCTCATACTCAGAGTTTAAATTCATTATCTCTTTTTTTGAATCAATCTTCTCATACTTGCATAACTTTGATTTTCCCTTTTCTATTAAACTTATAAATAAGAGCTCTAGTTGCATTAACAAATAACTTTTTTAGAAACTTATCCAATCTCTGGTGAGCATCATTTTCTTCTATCTTGAGTATTTGCATCTATATAATTATTGGAAAACAGTAAAATCAAAAGCTTCATTTGTTGTTTGTTGAGGAACTCTCACTTCTAGTGATTTTTGAAAACCATAAGATTTTCAATCTGCAACTATTCTAGAAAATCTCAATGGGATAGAGTTTGGAGTATTAATTTGGTATTCTAAATATGGAAGTTTTATTCATAGAGTCGTTTCAAGTGAATTAATAATTGAAAGTTTTAGTGTACAATCTTTTCAAGAGTCACATTCTCTAGTATAAAAAACTCCAAAATCTTCTACAATTCAATCAAGTCTTTTTCATGATCTCGAATAAAGATTAATTGGTGTTGATAGATTAATTTCTGCTGCTGTTATCCAAGATAATTCAGCATTAAGTGTATCATTTATTCAAGATAATTGCCAATTAATTATTGCTGTAGGAGTTAGATTAAGGTCAGGGTTTCATGAATTATCAATATCAGGTGTTTGAAATTCTATCCTGAGATTGTTAGTGCTTGAATTAATTTTATCATCTCAAACTTCTATTTGAATCGGATTTCAAGTTGATATTGTATTGTAAGATATATCAAAAGCACTATTACCTTGTCATGCTGGAGGTATGGTTCAACCATTAGAAATTGTTTCATGAGCAAAACCGATTGGGGTAGATCCAAAATTAACTACTGATTCATCAGTAAAATCATCTGTTGATGGAACATTAGTACTTCTTGTTTTAAAATAAAATAATCTATCTTCTACTGCACTCTCAGCTTGATAAAAAGCATTACTAGAATTTTCAATGCTCTTAACATTTTTAGAATACGGGATAATATACTCTAATATATATAGAACAAGTAAAACCATAACAATAGTTAACAGCAATGCCATTACTATAGAAAATCATGATGTATTTTTATTTTTCATATTGTTTTATAAATAGTACGTAATTTATAACCTTTATTTTAATTACCTTGAATAAATATCAGTAAGAGAAATGGTTGTATTAATTTTTATTTTCGGAATTTGTCATTTAATTCACCTCCTAGCGATATAACTTGGAGAAAGCGTCATTTGAATTCTAATGTATGGTGCTATATTAGTAGAAGGAGAAGAATCTTTCCAGGCAAGCTCTAAATCTTTGTTTGGAAAAGCAAAGAATTTCACATCAGAGACATTAATATTATCTCAGAAAAGTTGTTCCCAATTTTCACTGATTGAAGAGCTTCATGCAATAATTGAATTAGTAAAATTTGTATTATCTAATCCAGAAAAATCACTATCAATCAACCAGGTATCAACTATTCAATCATATTGTCATGTTATTGGAGCTGTTCACGTGTCATGATCAAATCACCAATCCTTTCATTCTAATTTTAAAAATTCAATTGTTCCTAAACATCATCAAGTCCATGTATTACTAGAAGTTCAAGTACAGTTTCAAACTGTAGCTGGTTTATTAGGATCCTCAATAACTGACCATCTAAATAATGTTCTCTTTTTCTTATCTGCAGATATTAGATATATTTCTTCAACTTTTGATCAACTAAAAGCTTCTGGACCTTCTCCCAGGTACTCATCATCATCATCTCAAATAATTCCATCTAATCAATCTTCATCTCATAGATCAGCATTAAAATTTGAATTATAGTCTATGAACTGTAGTGCATATTGTCAAAATCTTTGAGGGGCATTACTTTGTCAGTTTTGGGTATTCAATGCATTATTTTCAAAACATCCATCAGTTCACATTTTGTTAGCTATTAAGTTTCAACTCCTACAGTAATAAAAGTCATCACCATAACTCGTAGTTTCAACATTATCACTATTATTTCATCAATCTCTACCAAAATTTCCAAATCAAGTAGATTCATCATAATGTCCCTCAATTAATCAAGTACCTACGACTGTTCTATTAAAATATTCTTCATAATCAATAGTTCATCCTTTCTTTATTTCTTCAAAAAATTTTTCAGAGAAGTAAAAGGCTTCTTTTTGAATATCAGTTGATTCAATAAGTTTGATTTTTCAGATGAGTACTCAAGAATATGCTTTAAATCCTCATATAATTACAATTGAAAAAATAAGCACAGAAAGCATTATTTCGACTAGAGTAAATGCACTAAGTGATTTTTTTTCAACTATTTTATTATAAATTTTCATCTTATTTTTTTTTAAAAATAGTAGTAAACATATCTCATACAAAACTAGTAAACTTATAGAGAGTTGGTTGTTTCCAAAAATATTTTGGCCAAATTCTTAGTAAAAAATCTAAGAAATTAAAGAAAATATTCTTTTTATTACTTTTTAGAGTAAAAATACTTTTTATACTTCTAAAAAAATTTACTAGAATACTGAGTATAAAAGCTAATAAATCAAAAAATGTATTATTTATTTTTTCTTTTTTCATACCACTAGTATAAAAAAATAATAAAAAAAGTCTAAATAATATTTTAGACTTTTATATATCTTTAATGGAGCCATCAATGGGATTTGAACCCATGACCTCACCCTTACCATGGGTGTGCTCTACCAGCTGAGCTATGACGGCAAATTAAAACCCTCTATTCACACATTGAATAATCAATTTGTTAACAGAGAGCTTTAGTTTTTGATATTATACAATTGATACATAAGTATCTTTGTAAATTCTTCCATCAAATCTTTTTCTATTTTTTTGGAAAAATTTTACAGTTCCATCTTTAAGAGCAAATAGAGTGTAATCTTTTCCTTGTCCAACTCATTCAGCTGGCCAGTACTTGTTACCCTTTTGTCTTAAAATAATGTTCCCTGCAATAGCTTTTTGTTGTCCAAAGAGCTTAACCCCCAATCTCTTGGCGTTTGAATCTCTACCATTACTAGTAGATCATTGAGCTTTCTTATGAGCCATTTTTAGTTAAATTAATAATTAATATTTTTAAATGCTTTTATTTTCTTTTCTTGTTTGCAAATCTAGCAAATGCTTTATTGGCTTCAGCCATTTTATACACATCTAGTTTTTTCTTAACTGCATCACCAGTTTCATTTGCAGCATCGATTAATTCATTAGCTAAAAACTTAGCAAATTGAGTTCATTTTTTCTTTCTAGCAGCTTCAATTATCCACTTACCAGCAAGAAAAATTTGTCTTCCATCTCTTACCTCTTGAGGTACTTGATAGATTGAACCTCAAACTCTTTTAGGCCTTACTTCAATTCTTGGCATTACATTTTCTAATGCTTTGAAGAAAACACCTTTTGGATCTTTTTGACCTTTTGATTTAATAATTTCAAAAGTGTCATTCATGATTTTTTTAGCAACTGATTTTTTACCATCTAACATGATGTAGTTAACGAATTTATCGAATAACTCATTGTTATTAGTTTGTTCTTGTTTCATTGTATTATTTTTAACAATTATAAATATCTATATTCTCTCTCAGTAATTTTCGGCAATTGTTATAACCTACTCTGGATTGAATACTTTAAATTCTTTTAAAAATGTTGTCTATTTAGGTTTTTTAGCACCATATAAACTTCTTGATTGTCTTCTGTCAGAAACACCTTCACAATCAAGTACACCTCTAACAACATGGTATCTTACTCAAGGGAGATCTTTAACTCTTCCACCTCTAATAGCAACAACACTATGCTCTTGAAGATTATGACCTTCTCAACCAATATAAGCATTAACTTCATATCCGTTTGTAAGTCTTACTCTTGCAACTTTTCTCAAAGCAGAGTTAGGTTTTTTAGGTGTAGCAGTATATACTTTTACACAAACCCCTCTTTTTTGAGGACATCCACCAGAAATAGCAACTTGCTTATTTGTGATTCCATTTTTAGTTACCATTAAAGCAGGAGAATTACTTTTTTTAGTAGTCTTTTTCCTTCCTCTTTTAACTAATTGATTTATAGTAGGCATTATAGCTGTACATTATAAATTTAAAAAATTCTTTCAGTGATTCTATAAGCAAAAATGTAAAAGTCAAATTATCTCTTTGACCATTGCATAGCTTTTCTCGCTTTGTGTAGACCTGGTTTTTTTCTTTCAACCTTTCTAGCATCACGAGTAAGAAGACCTGCTTGTTTTAAGATAGGTCTTAAAGTAGGGTCTTTCTCAATAAGAGCTTTAGCTATTCAGTAATTGATTGCTTCAGCTTGAGCTGATTCACCTGAACCAGTAACCGTTACTTCAAAGTAAACACTATCTTTTGATTTAGTGATTTTAGCAGCTGAATACAGTACATCAAACAAATCTGTTCTTGTAACATATTCACTTACTAATTTACCATTAATCATGTCTTTTCATTTTCCTGCAAAAAGTTTAACTTGAGCAGAAGCTGTTTTTCTTTTTCAAACAGCATATATATACTTAGCCATAAAATGAGTTTATATTATAATTTTATTTCCTCAGGTTGTTGAGCTCCATATTTGTGTTCTGTACCAGAAAATAATTTTAGTCTTGAAATCATTTGTGATCTCAATTTATTTTTTGGAAGCATTCCACTAACAGCAAGTTCTAAAGGTCTTGTTGGTTTTTTAGTAAGAAGATCTCCAAGTGGAGTTTCTTTTAAACCTCAAAGGTACCCTGTATGTCTATAATAAACTTTATCAGTCATTTTTTTACCAGTGACTTTAAATTTATCAGCATTAATAACAACGATGTAATCTCCATTATCAACATGTGCAGCATAATCAACTTTGTGCTTTCCTTTTAGAATAACAGATAATTGAGTTGCAAGTCTCCCTAAAGTTTGACCTTTAGCATCAACTATAAACCATTTTCTATCAGCAGAAGTAATTTGCTTTGGCATTATTGTTTTCATTTTTTTAAATGAATTAATAATTAAACTAGTTCTAATAATACAAGTTTTGCATTATCTCAATCTCTATATTTAACTGGAGTGATTCTAGTAAATCCAGAAGTTTTTTCTCCTTTAAATTTAGGAGCAACATTCTTAAATAATTCTAATGATGAATCTTTAGTATACAAGTATTGTTTAACTTCTCTAATTGCATTCATTTCATCCTTAGTGTTTACAATGTTTATCAACTTATCAACTAACGGTAAAACAGCTTTAGCTCTTTTATTAGTAGTTTTAAGAGATTTATGAAGAAATAGTGCAGTTGCAAGATTTCTTAGCATAGCATCTCTATGTTGGAAACATTTATTGTTAAATTTAAGATGTTTTCTAACTCTATGTCTCATTTTCTAACATTTTAAGTTATAAGTTTATGATTTCTCATAGTTGGATTAATCATCTCATAGAAGTTTTAATCCTCTTTCACCAAGCGCTGATCTGATTTCAGTCATTGCTTTTTTTCAAAAACCTTTAATTGAAGATAATTTAGTTTCAGTACACTTAGTTAATGCTTCAATAGAAAGAATATCTCCATTAATTAATGCATTAAGTGTTCTAGGAGAAAGTCCCATAATCTCAATTGGAGTGTATGTTTCTTTTTCTAACTCTTCTTTAACTTCTTCTTTTTCTCTGTTCAATAAATCTTTAACA
>CALLPO010000130.1 GCA_938015605.1 uncultured Candidatus Altimarinota bacterium
TGCTCTTATATATGCAGCAAAGATTATATGAACCTATAATCCAGAAGTTAAAGCTAAAGTAGAAAAATATTGTTCTAGTCTTAGTGACGAAGTAATAAAAAGAAATGCACATTTGTTTGAACAACAGTTATATGGAATAGAAGAAGCAGCATAGGTATAAAATTTACTTACGAATAAACAAAACTTATGATTAATATACAATTTCCAAATCAAGTTACAGTAAAGAATCCACAGGACCCTCACTTACACTGAAGGGGTTATTTAGAAAATCATTTTGAAGATTGAGATGAACAAAAACAAGCAGATACTAATGCTATGATGAATCTAGTATTACCCATGAATAAGAATTTTTCACGTATTCTGGCAATGCCTAATACTATTCCTCAACATATTCAAACAAAAGAAGACCTTGATATGTATAAACAAATGGTAGAAAAAGCAATGCCTTTAGATAAATATTTTACTGAAACTATGTTTGTTGTATCTCTTACAGATCAAATAACAGCTAAGAGTATAAATGAACTAAAAGGACATATTAAAGGTGTTAAATACTACCCTTGAGGAGTAACAACTAATTCTGGTGGTTCGTCTGCTGACATTGATATTAATAAACCACAAACAAGAGAAGTGCTTGAAGCAATGCAAGATAATAACATTGTTTTGAACTTACATCCTGAAACAACACTACAAAAAGATCATAATGGTGCTATTGAGAAAGGTTTTGTTCATGATGCAGAGAGAGAATTTAGTGATATTGTAGTTGAGATTGCAGAACAATTCCCAAAATTAAAAATTGTGATAGAGCATATTAGTACTTTTGATATGGTTGAGATTATAGAGAGTTGAAAATACCCTAATGTATATGGTTCAGTTACTCCTCAACACCTAATGTTGACGGCTCATGATAAAGAAGGAGGACCAACATTTGATGCACAGGTCCACTGTAAACCTACTCTTAAAACTCCAAAAGACTTAGAAGCAATACAGCGCCTAGTATTATCTGGGAACCCAAATATTTATTTTTGATCTGATTCAGCACCTCATCCAACTGAAGCAAAAGAGTCTTCATGTTGTTCTGCTTGAGCATTTAGTTCTCCAGTTGCAATTGAAACTATTACAGATTGGTTCTTTAGACCTGAAACTATAAGGTATTGATTAGAAAAAGAACTTTTAAGTGAAACATGATATCTAAATGAACTTCAGGATAAACTTCAAGCATTTATCTGAGATAATGCAAACAACGTGTATTGAACACCTAAATTTGATAAACAAATAGTACTTGAGAGAAAGCCATTTGAGGTTCCTAAACATTATGGAGATACTCCTAGAGTAGTACCATTTAACCATTGAGAAGAATTACAGTATTCAGTACTCTCTGCAAAAGCAAATATACATTGAAAATCTATAGATCTATTACAATTATAAAAATATGAAATTAGCTCCACCAATACTAAAAACTCTACATAATTTTGCAGATAATAATTTATTGAATAAAAAAGATCCAGAGGCATGGCATAAAATTGCAATGGAAAAAATGGATTCCTTAGAAAGAATGAACTGGGTTATGGAATGACTCTGAAGTATGCTTCATCTTGAAGACCCTTCATTAGCTATTTCAATTTGAAATATCGAAATGAAAAATCCAGTTTGAGTAGCAGCAGGTTTTGTTAAGCAGCCTCATGGACTTAAATTTCTTGAGGCTCTTTGATTTTGATATATTACTATTTGAGGAATTACAGTTGATGCTCAGGATTGAAATCTCCCACCTAGAATAATTAAGATGTCAGGGGGTGATATTGTTAATGCAGCAGGATTACCGTGACCTTGATGAGATGCAACTGCAAGAATGTTAGAAGAGAGAAAAAGATTATGAATGATGCCATGAGTTCCTATTATTGCAAACCTATGTAACTCTAAATCAGCTATCACAGATGAAGAGCAGATAGATGAATTCATGTATCTGATGGAAATTTTCTACCCATATGTTGAAGGATTTGAGGTAAATGTAAGTTGTCCAAATCAGAAAGGAGTAACAAAAAATCAAGACAAAGATAAAGTTCATAAAATTTTAAAAGCAATACAAGAGAGAAATGAGAGTCTAGCTCTTCTACACTGATGTGATAAAAAAGCAATCATTTTAAAAGTTGCTCCAATGACCAAAGAAGAAGATGAATCAAAAGCCAAAGATCTTACAAAAGAGAAACTTCAAGATATTGCAGATGTATGCAATGAACTTCAAATTGATGCAATAACTGCAACAAACACTTCAGCAGAACATGATTATGATACAAAGATTATGTCACCTGATTGATCAGAGTTTACATGATGAAGAAGTTGACTTTGATTACATCCTCAATCGCTTGCAACAGTAGCATTTTTAAAAAAACAACTTGAGATTGTTCCAATTCTTTGAGTATGAGGTATTTGATATGATAAGTGACAAAGTTGAGTAGATATGATAAATGCTTGAGCAACTTGAATTGAACTCTATAGTTCGTTAGTAAAAAGATGAATCACTGTTCCATATTATTTGAAGAAAGCAATGTTGGAAAATAAATTTAATTATTAATAAAGAAGTTATGGTATTACCAGAAAATCAACAATCAAATGAATTTGAATTAGACTGAGAGAACTTTTTTATCTCAGAGAATATTTTATGAGAATGAAAAACAAAAATTCTTTATGAAGTTTTCAATTCTGATGGTTCAATAAATGATGAATATATTATAGTTGAAGAAAAGGATATTGCTACTGCATGAGACTGAGCAGATAAATTTGATGTTAGTTGAAAATGAGAGGAGAATGGAAAAGCTGTTTATACATCAACTATTAATGCTAATTTCTTTGAATATTTAAATGAATTATGACAAGAAACAGCTTTTATTAAACCAATTGATTCAACCAGGACATTGGTTAAAAAATTAGATATGGTTCCAGTTGAATGTGTATATAGACTTGCTTCAGTAGGTTCTCATCAAAGAAGAGAACAGTTTAAAGCAAAAAATGATAGTAATTATGTTCCATTAATTGATTGAGAAATCTTAGAGGAAATGGTGACTGATTTTTATTATAAAGATGATGTTATTACAACAGATGGTTCCGTATTTTCTGACCCATTAATTAAACTAGATAATAATTGAAATCCAGAAATTGATGAGTCTTGAAAAATGGTGCTATTGAATCCAGATACTGAAGAAATTTTGGATTATGAAGAGACATTTAAAAGATTAGATGACTTTCCGAGAGTTGAAGCTCCCTATAGAGATCCACATTGGCCAAATGAAGAAACTAAACTTACAGTTGTAAAGCATTTTACATTTTCTAGAGAAGAAAACTGAGATTTTAAAACAAAAACTATATGAGGTATAGATTATATGGTGACTTTAAATAGAGATAATGGGAATGATATAACTGAGTATGCAAAGATTACTCCTTATATGTTGTCTATAAGTGATTTATTAGATAAGAATAAAGAAGACTTTGAATGGATACAAGATAATATTACTGTTTTAAGAGAAAAAACTAAAGAGGCTTGATTGGGTGTTAAGAGTTTCATGAATAAGGCAGATGTTTCACTACTTGATTGAAAGGTTGAATTTTGAATAGATAAAGTAGGTAGGCTTTTATTATGAGATTCTGTAGATGCTGATAGTAATAGGTTAAGAATTATCTTTACAGTTATTTGAGAAGATTGACAAACATACTTAACAAGAGATGACTTTACTGATGAGGAATTAGGAATGACCTGAAAAAATGTTAGCTATTTTAAAAGACTTAATAAAATTCCTGAAAATATTGCAGTAAAACAAGTGTGATTAGTTGTTTGATTAGATAAAGATTGATTGAGAGTTGATTGAGAAACGTGAGAACAATTTCTTGCAAAAATTAAGAGACTTGCTGAATTATCAAATACAGCAAAGGAAATATCTGATAAAGAAGTAGAAGAATATACAAAAGCTAATGCTACTGATGTAGATGAAATTCTTAAAAGTTCTCCATGAGAAGTTTTAAAGATTATTCATGAAAAACTATTAGATGTTTTATGAAGAGAACTTGTATAAAATAAAATTAATTAATAAAAAGCAATTATGGGACAATCACAAGAATTAACAGAGGATGAATATGATGTAAATATAATCCAAACTGGAAATAGAATATCTAAAACATTATTAATGTTTTGTAAAGCTGCTAATGATAGCACATATGCAGCTAGGAAAGGAATATTAAATACTGATACATGAGAAATTAATGTAACAGAAGATACTTGAATAAAGACAATAAGTCTTCAAACTGACTGAACAGGTACAAAAGCAGAGATCTATTGTAATGCTTTTGAAAGCCTTTTTAAGGAAAATGAAGATCAGTTAGAATCTGTACAGTGAAAACTGAATGGATTAGAACAATGAGATCAGTTTATTTATGAAAATATTAAGGAAATATCTGCATTTAAGGATTTTTTCTCAGAATCAGTGGAAATATGGGAACTGATGTTAATGGATTTGGTTGCAATGAATGTTGATGATTTTAAAAAAGGTGAATTATGAGTTGTAATGTCTAATATTATAGATATTAATGCTCTTGATTGAATTAGAGGTGTAGTCTTTGAGGGTACATTTTGAATTGCACTAAAGAATGTAATTACAAAAACCTGAATTGCTATTACTGCATGAGAAACTGCATGATTGTGACATCCACCTAGTACAAGAAGACTAAACTCTCTTACAAATGAAACACTTTCAGGTATAGAGGCAGTTGTTTGAGAAAAAGGCTTAGAAAAAATAGATGTGTTTTTTTGAAAAGTTGAAGAACTAGGTATGAGTCAAGAAGATCTTGTGAAGTTACTTGAAGAATGAGGGGTTGATAAAAATAGTGAGTATGGTGAAAAGTTATATAATATATTATTAGGACTTACCAAAATAGTTGAGTTGTCTGATAAGGGGAGAGAATTAGTAAGATGACAAAAAGGTGATGTATCATGACTATTAGATAATCATAAAGAACAAGCAAAAGAGATATTAGATACTATGTACTTTAATCTTGCTGGTTCAGCTATATGAATACTTGGTGAGGATAATAAATTAGAGGAATGATGAGTGCAAGAAGGTGATGTAATTATTGCACTAACAGAAACTAAATCAAAAGATTGAATAATTTGACCAAGGGCAAATGGTTTTACAGCCATTAGGCAATCATTAATAGACCTTGCTTGAGAGGGATGGGAAGGTATGAATTATACTGATTTCATAGGAGGATTACCACAAAATATTCAATCAAAATTAGCTCAAGTATTTTGAGATAAATATGATCATCTTCCAATGTGGAAGATTGCAACAGGTTCATCTACATCTTTTAATATGTTGATTGCAGATAAAATGTTGTGATGAATTGATTGAGATAAAAAGGTAAAGTTATCATGAATGGCACATATGACAGGAGGGCCGGGTATTAAATTATTAGATTCATTAGATTGAAATGAATCAATACAGGCAAATGTAGATTTATCAGATATCGGTATTCCCGATATTATTCAGATATTACAAGTTATTACATGAGAGAGTGATAAAAATGCTATGAAAAAGTGGAATATGTGATGCCCTTTTGTGTTATATTGTAGACCATGAGAAGAAGAGGAGACAATGAATATTATTAATGATAATGAATTCTCAGGTGAAATAGTGTGAAATGTTGTAAAAAGAGAAGAATGAAAACCTTCAGTGCAATTAAAGTGAGTATGAATGTGAAAATCTAATGTTACATATACACAGCAAAAAGCAGCATAAGTAATGCTTATTTTACAATGAAAAGTAGTTAAATATAATAGTATCAAAAAAAGCTTTGAAAAAAGTTTGACGTTGGTACAAAAAAATATATACTGCCCTGGCTTTGAGAAAAATACAGGGCAAATTAATGGATGCGTAGCTCAGTTGGTTAGAGCGCTCCCCTGTCACGGGAGAGGTCACGAGTTCGAATCTCGCCGTGTCCGCCATTACATAAATCGATGAAAACATTAATGGGGCCTTAGCTCAGTTGGCTAGAGCGCCTGCCT
>CALLPO010000131.1 GCA_938015605.1 uncultured Candidatus Altimarinota bacterium
TCTTCTAAGTCTAAAAAAAGTGGACCTAAAATGAAAAAATGATGAACATACCTAGAAACACTCACTCTTTTACAAGACTGAAAGACGGCAAAAGAAATTTCTAAATTCAGAGACATTAAACTCCAAACTATAGAATCTCACATCATCAAACTCTACCTAGATGATTCTCTCACTCTTGTAGAACTTATGAAATTAGTTGAGTTTTCTCAAATTAAATTTATCAAAACTATTCTTGATACTCACTTCAAGACTCCAGCAGAAACTCTCACAGAGATTAAAACTAAATGTAACGAGGAGTGAACTAAAGTAGCTTGGTTTGAAATTCATGTATGTCAGGCTATGATTGAGAAGAAAGATATATAAAAAGCTCCCTTTAGGGAGCTTTCTTACTATTTACAAACAATTAATAGGGTTCTGAACTATATCCAGCTATGATTTGAAATGTTTTTTGCATAGCTTCGATTTCTTCTAGTTTAGCAATTTGTTGTTTTCTGTATCTCTTTCTATCATCTTTGGTTTTAAAAGTGTCACTAAGATGATTAATCGTCTTAGTGATTACTCTTTTAGACTCTGTTAAATCAGCAATATGCCACTCAGCAGTATCAGTGATAGGAGAAGCTTGAACAGTAAAAGTGCTTAAGGCTAGAATAGTTGATGTTAGTAATAGTTGTTGTAATTGTTTTTTCATAAAAAATCCTTTATTTGAGGTTGCTTCAAGAAAAAACTTATATCAATAGAGAATATATACCATTGACATAAGTCTAAACTTGAAAAAAGTTTATAAAAATGCCAAGATATTTTATATCTTTTGACTTAGTTTTTATATATGTAATTTATGAATAGTCAATAAAAAATAGAATAGTTTTTAATTCCTGAATATAGAACTGTTCTATTGACTATTAAACTTGTATGTATAAACTATTTTTATGATTGATAATGTAAAGATTAAATTTAATGTGTTATGTTACATCATAAAGGGCCTATATATAGAATTTAGAAGATAAAAACTATATTATAGGGAATGTAAACTTATGGAGAATATATATGTATTATACTAATAATCCTAGTAAGAATGATATTCTTGAAGCAATATCTAATTTGTCAGTTTCTGATATAATGGATATACTAAGTAGTAATAATCTGCTTGATATTTTTAAACAAATACCTAGTATGATTTTTAAAAGTAAAGCTTTCAAGAAAATTCATTCTTTTTTCTTCACTCCAGTTAAGATTATTGAGAGTGTAGATAAAAATGATGATGAGAATGATCCTTGATTCCCATTGTTCAACTGGAGGTTTCGCTGAATTTTCAGCGAAACCTCATTTTTAAAAAAAATATTAAAAAATTGAAACAAAAATTAACAACATTTTTCAAAGACAAAGATTTATTCTATATGTTTGTATATAAACTCTCTGTAAGGAGACACTTTATACCAATTTTATCAATTTATTATTTATCACTAGGTGATACTACTCTGAATCAGATTGGTATTTTTTCAGGAATATGATTGTTGATGTGAATGCTTTTAGAAGTGCCATCAGGATATATTTCAGATACCATTGGTCATAAAAAGACATTGTTTTTATCAAGATTTTCAATGATAATTTCATTGGTGTGTTTTATATTGTGAGGAAGTATTTTATGAGATTATAGTTTTGTGTTATTTGTATTTGGGATGGTGTTTTTGAATTTTGGTTTTGCTTTTAATTCAGGAACATTAGAGGCATATTTTTATGAAATACTTGAAACTAGAGGGCAAGAGACTATGTATAGTAAAATTAATGGAAGAATGAGTTGAAATGTCTCTCTTGTAGCTGTTTTTTTCTTGATACTTTTACCATTCACATTAAAAATTCATGCTCTCTTTCCTTTTATGATAAATATAGTTTTTGATATAATTTGAATCATAGCACTTCTTAAATTACCAAATCCAAGAGATTCAAAAAAAGTAATAACTGGAGAATCTCAAAAATTCTTCTCAATGCTCAAAGATTCTATTCAACTATGATTTTTACCTTTTGCTTTATTTATAGGACTTATTGGTTGAATTATGCATTGAAAACACTCATTTGACACTGTGCATCTAGAAAATCTATGACTTTCTGCTATATTTATAGGTTTTCTCATGTGAACCTCAAGGATACTTCGGTTTATATTCTCTAGAAGAATACATTTACTTGAAGAGAATTTTTCTATTAAACAAATTCTTGCTTTTCAAATTGTACTATATAGCTTTTGATTGGCTATTGTAGCGTATACTGGGAACTATATAATTGCTCTTTTATGTTTTGCTATTATGACAGCTTTCCAGCATTCAATTGGATCAATTCATACAAAATATATTTTTGCTAATTATTTAAAAAATCCTAAATACAAAGCAACTATTAGTTCTGTGAGATCTCAAATTGTTAACTTTATTTGAGTAGTAGTAGCTTTTGCTTTATGAATTATTATGGAAAAATCATTTTCAACTTGATACATTACTCTTTCAGCTATAATGTTTATAGGGTTAAGTATAAGTTACTACTTTATTTTTAGAAAAAAATATGAATCAAAAACTACAAACATATAATAGGTTTCCAGATTACTATGATGAAATTATTAGAGGAAATTGATATGATATTGATTCTGAAGTATTGTTTCTTGATGAAACTATGCAGAAGTTTTGAAGCTGAAAAGAGATTCTAGAATTTGCTTGTGGAACTTGAACTATTGCAAAAGAGCTAATAAAAAAGTGATACACAGTTACTTGAGTAGATCTTAGTGAACAAATGATAAATAAAGCTTGAGAATGAGATTTTCAAGTCTGAGATATGACATCTATAAATCTAAATAGAGAATTTGATATAGTACTTTGTACCTATAATTCTGTATGTCATCTAAAAGATTTGGAAGCTTGGAAAGATTTTTTTCAAAATGCATATAAACATTTGAATAAAGACTGAATTCTTATCTTTGATATTTTAACACTGTTTGAATTTGAAAATATTTCTAGAGACTTTAAATGATTTTTTAATGTGAGGTGAGACACTTTATGTTTAGAAATGTTCAAACAATGAGATGAAGATATATTTAAATGGCTTATCAAAATGTTTGTGAGTTCTTGAAAGAATAATTTTGAATTAGTAGAAGAAGAAATTAGAGAAATATCATTTTCCATTGAAAAAATCAAAAAAGAGTTAGAATGAGTATGATTTGAAATACAACATTTAGAAGATTTTCATTTTGGTGAAGTAACTGCAGAAAGTGAAAGAGTTTATTTTGTTGCTAAGAAGTAATTTTGTCACTTTAGTTCTAATTTTTTGTTATAAATATATGACTGATATACAGTTAATTGAGGAATATAAATCTTGAGATACAAGTGCTTTTGGTACAATCTATGAAAAATATATAGACCAAATTTATAAGGTTGTGTTTTTTAAAGTATCTTCTCGTGAAGTAGCAGAAGATATTGTGTCAGAAGCTTTTATTAAGTGATTAAATTCACTTGAAAACTTTGTTCCAAAGTCTGAAAGCTCTCTTAAATCATGGTTGTATACTATTTCTTATAACTTGGTAAAAGATTACTACAGAACAAAAAAAGAAGAAATAGATATTGATGAAGTGTTTAATCTATGAGTAGAAGAGTATTTCTGAGAAAATCTCGACAACAAAGAAAAACTAAAAGAAGTAGTAGACTTTCTCAAAACTATCAAAGAAGAGCAAAGAGAGATTCTTATTATGAGAATATGGAATGATCTTAGTTACAAAGAAATATCAGAAATTACAGGACATAGTGTAAGTAATTGTAAAAAGATTGTCAGTAGAGTGTTACAAAATGTGAATGCAAATTTGGCCATGATGATTATATTAATGATGATTTAATAATAGAAACTATGAATAAAATTGAAGACATCTTAGATGATTTGTTAAAACAATCACCAG
>CALLPO010000132.1 GCA_938015605.1 uncultured Candidatus Altimarinota bacterium
GTTGCATCACCAGTGGCTGAAAGCTCTGCAAAGATGGTTTCAAATGAATCAGAAGCATGAAATAGTGACTTCTCAAAAACTAATTCTCAAGTAGATTGAGTTGATGAGTCAGATATTATTAAAACAGATGGAAAGCATGTATACTATTATAATGCAGAACAAAAACATATCTATATTATAGAGGCTTATGGAACTGATAAAATGAAAGTTCTTAAAAAGATTCAACTTCCAAAAACATTTCAACAACCAGTATTGTATATTGGAGATAACAAATTAATTATCCTAGCTACTGGATATTCTCAAACTAACTATGCTAAAAGAGGGTATTACATCAATAGAAATAGTAAAACATACACAATTGTTTATGATGTAGCTAACAAAGCAGAACCTAAACTGGAAAAACTTTACGTTAATGACGGTGATTTAAGAAAATCTAGAAAAATAGGAAAATACTTATACGTAATTAGCAATAATAATTTTTCAATCCCTTATTACAGTTTTAAGTCAGTTGACGATATTGATATAAACATTAATTCTATTCTTCCTAAAAAGTTAGAAATTTCTAAAACTACAAGTACAGCTGACCAAAATTTAAAAATTAAAGGGAAGTCTCTTCCATTTAATATTAAGGCTTGAAATGTAGCTAAATGTAGTGATATTGAATACTCTCTTCCAGATGAAGAAACTCTAAAGAAATTTGATTTTAATCCAAGTTACAACATAGTTTCAATTATTAATACTGAAGATTCTTCTGCTGAAGTGAAAACAAAAGTTGTTGCTTGAAATAATTCGGAAATATATATGAGTCTGGATAATTTATATTTAACAGATAGAATTTACCAAACTCAAAACTTCTCATGTCCAAATGGTGCAGCATGTATTATGCCAATGTATTGGGGAGGTTCGAACAATACAGTAGTTCATAAAATGAATATTGAAGCTAATAATTTAAAATACCAAACTTCAACACTACTTCCATGAAGTCCTCTTACCCAGTATTCTATGGATGAGAATGATTCTAACTTTAGAATTATTACCTCAACAAATAGTTGGGGGCCAAATAGAGAACAACATACAGACTTATTTATCCTAGATAAGGATTTAAAACTTCTCTCTAATCTAAGTAATCTGTGAGAAAATGAAAATTTTAAATCATCAAGATTTATGTGAGATAAATTGTATCTTGTAACATTTAAACAAGTTGATCCACTCTATGCTATTGATTTAGCTGACTCAAAAAACCCTAAAATACTAGGAGAACTGAAGATTCCAGGATACTCAGAATACCTACATCCATATGATGAAAATCACTTAATTGGTCTTTGAAGAGATACTTTTGATACAAACAGAAGAACAAGAAATGGGGGATTAAAACTAGATTTATACGAAATCAATTTTGATAAAAAATGTTGAGATGAAGGTTTAACTGCTGACGAGACTGAAAAATGTAGTACTTGAGACTATAAATGAATTCTTGTAAAACAAAAATTTACTAAAACATTCTGAGATCAATGAAGTTATAGTGAAGCAAACAACAATCCAAGAATGTTTATGTGGAATGCTGACAAGAAGTTATTATTTCTACCAGCAACTATCTATACTAAATTCAATCAAACAGATTACAGAAATAAGGATTTCTTTCAATGACTTCTTACTCTAAGTATTGATAAAAACTCAGGTATTTCAGAAAAATATAGAGTATCACATTTTGATAATGCTAAAATTGAAGAAGAAAGACTTAAAGAATGTAGTAAATATTCTTGAACAACAGGAGATAGTGAACCTGAATGTCATACACTTATTGGTTGAGGGGAAGTTTGTACTACTCCAAACAAAAATAGATATGTACCAACATACTGTTATGCTGATTCAACAGTTTGAGAATATCTTTCTAACAAAAGTTGGAACTATAGAAGCAACTTTATAAACAGAGCATTATGGATTTGAGATAATGTTTACACTGTCAGTGATTCAGAAATTGGTAAAATTGATATGATTACTGGAACTGTAAAAGATTTTGTAGAAATGAAATAATTATTTGCAAAAAGATAAAAAATCTCTAAAATGTTTACAGATAGAAAACAGGTGTTCGTTTGACGAACTGCCTGTTTTCTTTTAGAAAAATATTATATAAAAATTAAAATATGTTAGATTTAAAAGCAATTGAAGCAGGGATTAAAATGATTGCAAAGGAGAAAAAAATTTCAGAAGATAAAATTAAAGAAATTATTGAAGCTGCATTAAAGACAGCTTATAAGAAGGATTATTCAAACAATAGAGATGAACAAGTTAATGTAAAACTTGATTTTGAAACATACGAAATTGAAGTAAATATAGAGAAAACTGTTATGAAAGAAGTTACTAACCCAGGTTTAGAGATTAGTTTTGAAGAACTAGGAGATGATGCTGAAAATTTCAAAGAAGGAGATGTTATTGAACTAGACATGACTGAAGAAGTTATGAAAGATTGAGGTGAAAGTTTTGGGAGAATTGCTTCACAAGCTGCTAGACAAGTTATTATTCAAAAACTTTGAGATACTCAAAAAGAAAAAATTTATGAATTATTTAAAGGAAAAGAAGGAACAATTGTTAGTTTAAAGGTAAATGTTATTGAATGAGGAAAAGTTATTTTTGATTATAATGGTGATCAAATCGTTCTTCCAAAATCTGAACAAGTTGCTAGAGATAATTATGTTGGACAACAAAGATATTACTTATATGTAGCAGAAGTTTCAAATGAAGAAAATTCAGCACCTAAAGTTGTGTTATCTAGAAAAAGAAAAGAACTAGTTCCTCTTATTTTTGCTGAACATGTTCCTGAAATTGATGAATGAATTGTAGAAATTGATAGAGT
>CALLPO010000133.1 GCA_938015605.1 uncultured Candidatus Altimarinota bacterium
ACTCCAAACATTTCTCAAGAAAGAATCTTCTCTCCCTAAATTAGTAGTAATTTATTGACCAACAGCTGCCTGAAAAACTGCTATGAGTATAGATATTGCAAAACAACTAGATTCAGAAATCCTTTCAACTGATTCAAGACAGATTTTTAAACATATGGAAATTTGAACTGCAAAGGTTAGTGAAAAAGAAATGGATTGAGTAAAACATCATATGGTTGATTTTCTTGATCCAAATGATGAATTTTCTGTTTGAGAATATAAACATGAAGCTGAAAAGATAATGTGAGAGCTGTATTCTCAAGGTAAGATACCACTACTTGTTTGATGAACAGGTCTTTATATTGATTCACTTATTTATGATTTTGAAATACCTGAAGTATTAGCAGATTGGGATTTAAGGAGAGACTTAGAAAAACAAGCAAAAGAATTTGGAGTAGAGCATGTATATAAGCAATTAGTAGAGATTGACCCAGAATATGCTAGAGAGCTTCATCCAAACAACATTCAGTATGTTATAAGAGCTATTGAGGTAATGAAGCTTTCATGAATCTCTAAATGAGCTGCTAAAAAAGAAAAACAGCTTAAATATGATGTACTATTTTTAACTCCATATACGGGAGATAGAGAATGGTTATATAATAGAATAAACTATAGAGCAGATTTGATGTTTGAGCAATGACTGGAAGAAGAAATTAATAAATTAATATCTGACTGATATAATAAAGACTCTTTTGGAATGAAATCTATATGATATGAAGAATACTTTAAATATCTTGATTGAGAATATGATTTCAATGAAATGAAAGATAAAATCAAACAAAATTCAAGAAATTATGCCAAGAGACAATTAACATGGTTTAGGAAGTATGAAAATATAAAAAATTAAAAAGATATATTAAAGCTTTTTCCTATTAAAAGAATTACAGCTTGAGTCAAGTTAGAATTCTTTTTTTTATTAGATAATTATGTTAGTATTAATAGGTAAAAGAATTATTTCAAAATTAAGAAAAAGAAAGTGGATATAAAAAGTATACTATCAGCTAAGAAAAATACAAAATCTTCCCCAACAAAGGTGGAGGATTTGTTTGAAGTTTGATGAGAAGAAAGTGCAGAATCAAAAGCAAAAAAAAGCTTGAAAAATTCAGATTTAAGTTTGTTAATATATGGAGATGAAAATGATAAGGAAAAGACAATTGAAGCAGTGAATGATATGTTTATTAAGGCATTAAGTCAAAAGGCTTCAGATATTCATATTGAACCTAGAGAGAAGTTATTAAGAATAAGATTTAGGGTAGATTGATACTTTATAGAATATAAGGAATTTCCACTTATTCAAAAAGAAGCAATTCTTGCTAGAATAAAAATTATGTCCTATTTGAGAATTGATGAACATAGACAACCGCAAGATGGAAAAATTAATTATAAAATGTTTGGATGAAAAAGTATTGATATGAGAGTGTCTGTAATTCCTACCATTTATTGAGAAAAGTGTGTAATAAGGTTATTAAAAAAAGATGAAAAACCACCTGAACTTAGTAGCTTAGGAATTATGCCTTATAATATGGTGAGAATAAAAAAACACTTAAAAGATAATCATTGAATGATTCTTGCTGTTTGACCTACTGGTTCTTGAAAATCAACAACATTATTTGCTATGTTGAGTCAATTTGATGCCTCAGAAAAAAATATATCTACTCTTGAAGACCCAGTTGAATATAGAATCAAGTGAGTAAATCATACTCAAATTCAACCAGTAATTGATTTTACATTTGCTAAAGGTTTAAGGAGTCTTCTAAGACAAGATCCCGATGTAATTATGGTATGAGAGATTAGAGATGAAGAAACAGCAAAACTGGCAATTGAAGCTTCTATTACGGGTCATATTGTTTTTTCAACTCTTCATACAAATTCTGCAGTACATACAATTCAAAGACTTATTAATTTATGAGTAGATCCACTTCTTATCTCTTCTTCTCTAAGAAGTATAATATCTCAAAGATTAGCTAGAAAATTATGTATGCATTGTAAGATTGGTTACGATCCAAATCCAAAAATAGAAAAATATATTTTATGAGAAGTATGAAAATATATTAAAAAACATAAAAACATTACTCTCTATAAAGTAAGAGAATGAGGTTGTGAAAAATGTAGTTGAATTTGATATAGTTGAAGAATAGGTTTGTATGAGGTTCTTGAAATGACAGATGATCTTGAAAAACTTATGATTCAAAATGCAAGTAGAACGCAATTAGAAATACAGGCAGTGTGAGATTGAATGGTTCCTATTAAAGAAGATGCTTTACTTAAGGTTGTACTCGGAGAAACAAGTTTAGAAGAAATACTTTCTGTTCTTGGACACTAAAAATAAAATGAGATATTGTCAACAATAAAATAAAAAAAATTGCATATAATTCTTGATGAATATAATTAACTCTGGTATTATTAATAAGTAATAAAGGAGAGAATGAATGTACTACTTGAAAAATTATTTGTAGAGTATAATCTATCTGAAAAAGATAGATATGAAATATTGCAGATTTTTCAAATTCTACCAGATGCTAAGAAACAATTATTATTAAATAATTTTGATAACCTAGCAAAAAAGATCGAAAAAATAAGTTGAGATATAATTATAGAACAATCAATTTTACTTGATTCTATACTTCCAGAAATAGGTAAAATTATTGGGAACAAAAAATAAAAATAAAAACTAAAACAAAAACAAATGTCTACAACCAGTACAACTCTTGATAAACATCTTAAAAAACAGAAACCTAAGCTTTCTCATCTAGAATACCTAGATCAAATTTTAGGTTCAATCAATAAAGTTCATATTGATAAAGTGAAAGAGATTAGAAACACTATTGAATTGACTCTTCTGGATAACCCAGAAAGCCAAAATGAAGTAGTATCTTACCTTTCAACAGTCAATAATAATTTAAATCTTATTGGTAGAAAAAGGTCTAACTTAGTAAGAACTGAAGTGAATTCAATCACACAATAATCAAAAACATTTTCAAAAAAGCTATTATTTACTTATACTATATAAATAATAGTTTTTTATTGCCCAAAAATGTATTCTAAACCATTCTATATAGAGGATAATATCTGAAATAATGCTTTGAGTTTTTTAGGTAGAGAAGAATCTACTTGAAATAAATCTAAACTGTATGTTCCTAATCTTGTGAAGATAACAGATTTTTCTGAAATTAAACTCCTTGAGGAAAATGATGAAAGAATTACTTTTCAAGATTTTTGATTTGATGATAAACTGAGCACAAACTTTGGGCTAGAGAATTTTTATGAAATAGATTGGAATTCTAAAAAAATATATCTTTTTGATAATCATAATCATGCTCTATATTTTTGGTATCTAGCAAAAGATAATTGAGTAGTTAAAGATAATTCACTCTTATATCATGTTGATGAACATGCAGATTATAGAGATGCAGAAGAAGAAATTAAACAGACAGATTTAGAGAGTATTTTTAACTATACTAATTTTTCTAAAATAAATGTAGGAAACTATATTATTCCTGCCGAGAATCAAGGACTCATTTGAAAAACAGTTCAAATAAGAAGTGAACAAGAATTACAAAACTATATTGATAATGATATAAATACTGAAAAACAGACTATAATTTTGAATGTTGATCTTGATTTTTTTCAACCAGATCTTGATTTTATTGATTTTGAAATGAAGAAAAAAGTAGTGCTAGATATCGCTGCAAAAGCTGATGTTATAACTGTGGCAACTTCACCATTTTTTATAGACCAGAAATTGGCTTTGGAAGTGTTCGAAGATTTATTTTACAAAGGCTAATTTTTTTATATAATCCAGTCATTATTTTAAATTAAACTATATACAATGAAAATAGAAAGAAAAGATTTAGAAAAATCAGTTGTTGAACTGATTATTGAAGTAGATACTAAAAATGTAGCTAAATACAGAAAAGCAGCTGTAAAATACTTAACAGAAAATGCTGATATTCAAGGTTTTAGAAAAGGTCATGTTAGTGAAGCAGTAGTAGTTAAACATTATGGTGAAGACTATATTTCTCAAATGACTGTTGATTTTGCTATTGATAAAGTTTATAGAGAAGCTCTTAAAAAAGAAAAACTTCTTCCTGTTGCTCAAGGAGAGATTAAAGAAGTTATTTCTCAAAATCCTATGAAAATTAGAATGGCTGTTGAAGTTTTCCCAACTATTGAAGTTGATGCTAAATACAAAAAAATCTCTCTAACTAAAAAAGAAACTAAAGTAAGTGCTGCTGAGGTAAAAGCTGCTATGGAAGATATTGAAACAAGATTTACAACATTCCAGGAAGCTGATGCTAAAGGAAAAGTTGCTGATGGTGATAGAGTAACAATTACTACTCAAGGTTTTGATAAAGATAAAAAAGAACTAGCAAATACTAACATGGAAGCATATCCTCTAGTAATTGGTAGTGGGATGCTTGTTCCTGGTTTTGAAGAAGGACTTATTGGAACTAAAGCAGGAGATGAAATGGAGCTTCCAATTAATTTTCCAAAAGATTACCACAACGGAGAATTTGCAGGACTCAAAACTACTTTTAAAGTAAAAATTGATAAAATTGAAAAAGCTGTTAAACCTGAATTTACTCCTGAATTTATTAAACAACTAAGGGGAAAAGACTTAGATTTAAAATGATTTAAAGACCTTATTAAAGCAGAAATTCTTGATACTAAAGATTCTAATGCTAGAATGGAAGAAGAAAGTGAACTTATTGAAGAGCTAGTGAAAATCACTAAAATGGAAATAGGTGATAAAATGCTTGAAGAGCAAATTAAAAAAGTCTTTGAAGAAATTAAACAAAATATGGCTAATGATAATGTAGTAATGAAAGACTACCTTGAGTCATTAAAAATGGATGAAGAACAATATAAGGAAACTAACGTTAAACCAGTAGCTCTAAAAAGATTACAAGGTGAACTTATTCTGAATAAATTATCAGAACTTGAACCTAAAAAGGCTGAAGTATCAGATAAAGATATGGAAACTGAAATTGCTAAAATAAAAGCTTGATTTGAGAATCCTGAAGTATTAGAAAGATTAGAAAAACTCTATACTCCAGAAAACAACTATTACCAAGAACTTAAAACTAGGCTTGGTTTCAGAAATCTTATTGAAAGTTTTTTCAAAAAAGCTAAATAATAAATTAAAAATTCTTTGATGAATCAAAGAGTTTTTTTTGTGTACAAAAAAAGAAAGAGTAATCTTTCTTTTTATTTTTTCTTTTCTTTATATGGTTTTTTTTCTCAGCAATGAGCACAAACTTTCCAGGTCTTATCTATTTTCTTATCACAACCTCTACATTTGTATTTTAATTCTTCTTTACAGTTAGGACAGAACTTAAACTCATTATCAATTGGGTAATTGCAGCTAGGACAATTGATTGTTGTATTTTTCTTTTCTTTCATTTTAGATTTGATTGATTTAGCAAGTCCTTCGAGATTCACTTCTATATCACCATAATATCTTTCAAATAGAGTCTTAGTTGGTCTAATGAGTAAATATATGAAAATTCCAAATGGAGTTCATACAAGTACTATCAGTATAGAGAGAAATTGTAAGATGATAGAATCAGTTCTATTGGTGATATCTCTTATTACCCAAACAATAATAGCTATCCAAACAATGAAAAAATAGACTACTGCTAATTTGGCAAAAGTTTCAATAGTCATCATAGTTGTAAGATATTCCCACATATTTGTAAGCATTGTGTTGTTTTCTGAAGGCATTGTAATTTGATTTTATTTAATATTGTTTTGTTTCCACTGTTCAATGAGTTGGTGATTTCCCGAAGTTAAAATTTCAGGCACTTCCATTTCTTCAAAAATTCTGGGTCTAGTATATACACTATGCTCTTTTTGTCTACCAAAAAATTTCGAAAAACTCTCTTCCTCTAAGCTTTGTTTATTACCAAGTACTCAAGGAATATGTCTAACTAATGAATCTATAAATACTTGACTAGAGAGCTCTCAGCTAGTGAGTACATATTCTCCAATACTTATTTCATAGTCTACATATTTATCAATAATTCTTTGATCTATTCACTCATAATGACCACAGATAATTATAAAATTTGTTTCACTAAATTCTTGATAATAATTTTCAACTCACTCTTGGTTCAGAAGTTCTCATGAAGGAGACATATATATAACCTTAGTATCTTTTTTTGAATTGCCCTCAATTTGATTAATAGCTCTTGATAATGGTTCTGGGGAAATAACTTGTCCATGCATTCCATATGCATTATCATCAACATGCTTAAATTTTTTATCTGAAAAGTCCCCGAGTTTATAAATCTCAATTTCAAAAAGTTCATTTGAAAGAGCTTTTCAAATC
>CALLPO010000134.1 GCA_938015605.1 uncultured Candidatus Altimarinota bacterium
TGTTGGCTGCACTAAAATATGTATGAATATTAAGTTAACTAAAAAGCTACAATTAATTTTGTAGCTTTTTTATTTCTAAGGATTTGACTTTACAATTAATTTTTATAATGTTTTATTTATTATCAATTGAATATGTTTATGGACAAATTTTTAGAATTACAACATGAAGACTATCAACCAGAAATGAATCTTGTGTTATTTAAAGAATTACAAAAAAAGAAATTAGATAAAACATTCTCTGTTCTTATTAATAAGTTTAATGTAAAATTTAGAATCTGTTTATGAGAAAATGTTTTTTCAATAACATATACTAAAGAAACTTTAGATTCTTTGATTACTTATATTAATAACTCAAATGTTATTAAAGATAAGATTCTTACAGTTTTATTTATAGGTTTTAAGACTGATATAGAGCTATGATTACATAGTATACAAAACCTTCTAAATACTTCTGATGCTCATGCTTGATCACCAGTTGGAGAGAAAACATTTAATGAACTTAAAGTAAAGATTGAAGATATGAAATTATGATTACATTTAATTTGAGATCTTGATCCACTATATGAACAACTTCCTAATTTAGAAGACCAAATTAATATTTGTGAGCAAGTGTTATTAGATATTAATCCAAATAAATCTTAATATTATAATTGGTATTTTAATATTATATTGAAAAATTAGCTATCTTGACTATACTTAGAATATATAACACTTAATAGATTAAGAATTTCAAACTAATGGCAACAAGATGAAGACCAAGGAAAACTCCAGTAAGAAAGACAACAAAAAAGAAACAAGTTAAACAAGAGTTACCAACAGAATACTGGCAAGCAATTATTGGTATTATTTTTGTTTTTGCAGCAGTACTTGTTTTAATAGCAGATACAAAGTCTGTTTTTGGTTACAAAATATTTTCAATATTATCAACCGCTTTCTGAGACTATTATAAATGGATTTTTTCACCTGTATTATTACTTTCTGCTGTATTTATGTTCTGGAAACACAAGTTGCAGTTTAATATGTATAGATTATTGTGATTGATTTTATTTTTCATATGAAGTACTACACTTATAGGTTTTCTCAAGAAAGATTATGACGCTGTTTTTAATATGTCTTGATATTTAACTCTCTATCTATGAGATATGGCTACTTTTTTTACAGCCTTTATCTCTTTTATTGTTTCTCTGATTATATTGTTTCGTTTTTCACCTGTTCATTTTACTAAAGAAATTTTAACGTGAGTATGAAAAGTTACTTCTGTTGCTAGATGACAATCTCATACTTTTGAAGATCATGAAGTTGAGAATACTCCAACTAAAAAGAAAGTTATTGCTGCTACTAATAATTGAAAAAAAGTATCAAAACTTGATAAGAAAAAAGAAGAATTAGCTAATATGTTAGCAGAGCTTAAAGCTGAAAAAGTAAAAATCAAAGAACAAAAAAATGAAAAACAGCTAGAATTAAAAGATGCACCAAAAAAGATTCAAATTGAAAAGAAAGTTCCTGCTAAAATTAAAAATTATTTAGAAAATAAAGATAAACCTGAATCTGAAAAAATTGATGATAAAAAAGAGACTTGAATTATCCAAAAAAAATTCAAAAATTGGGAGTTTCCAAGCATTGATTTACTTGATGATAAATGAGGGGAAATTAAATTTGATGCAGCTGAAATTAGACAGAAAGAACTAGAAATTCAAGAAAAATTACTTCAATTTAATATTGATGTAACTATGGAATGATTCAATGTTTGACCTACTGTTATTCAATATAGATTGAAACCAAAAGCATGAGTAAAACTCCAAAAAATTGAGAATCTGAAAAAGGATTTAACTCTAGCTCTTCATGCAAAAAATATCAGAATTCAGGCTCCAATTCCAGGTCAATGAGTTGTTGGTATTGAAGCACCAAATCCAAACAGACAGGCGGTTTGATTAAAAGAAGTACTTATGTCTAAGGAATTTAATAATCCTAAACTCAAAATTCCTCTAGCTTTTTGAAAGAACGTTAATTGAGAAATGATTGTCTGAGACCTTACTAAGATGCCTCACTTACTTGTTGCAGGTCAGACAGCTTCGGGTAAATCAGTATGAGTAAATGCATTCTTAATGAGTATGTTATATAAGTTTTCCCCAAGTGAACTTAAACTTATTCTTATTGATCCAAAGATTGTAGAACTCTCTGTTTATAATTGAATTCCTCACCTATTAACTCCAGTTATTACTAAACCTGAAAAAGCTCTGAATTCACTTAAGTGGTGTGTTGCAGAGATGTTGAGAAGATATGATTTAGCTAGACAAGTATGAGCAAGAAATCTTGATGAATATAATGCAAAAGTAAATAAAGATAAAAAGCTTCCATATATTGTATTAGTATTAGATGAACTTGCTGATCTTATGATGAGTGGTGATAAAAAAGAAGTAGAGTGAAATATTACAAGAATTGCACAAATGGCAAGAGCTGTTTGAATGCATTTAATTATTGCAACTCAACGTCCTTCTGTAAATATTATTACCTGAGTTATTAAAGCAAATGTGCCTTCAAGAGTGGCTTTTACTGTATCTTCTCAAATTGATTCTCAAACTATTCTCGGTAAAAAAGGAGCTGAAGATTTATTAGGTATGTGAGATATGCTCTATTATCCAACTGGTAGACTAGAACCTGAGAGAGTTCAATGAGTTTGGGTGGAAACACATGAGGTTGAAGCTGTAATTACTAAATTGAAGCTTACAGTTGATCCTGAAATGCTTAATAATATGCAAGATGATGAAATTGTTAATTGAAAAAGTAAAACTGCATGAAGTATACTTGAGAACTATAGATGAGACCAAGATGAAGACCCAGAGATTATAGAAAAAGCTATGCTTATAGTGAAGGAAGCTAAAAAATGAAGTACATCTCTTGTTCAAAGAAAATTAGGACTATGATATGCACGTGCTGCTAAAGTACTCGATATACTTGAAGAATTAGGTGTTGTTTGACCAGCTAATGGTAGTAAACCAAGAGAAGTTTATGTTGATTAATTCTTAATAAAATTTTATGAAAACTTTAATCATAAAAAATGTAATACTACATATTTTACTTATACCATTTTACTTGTTTGCACAATATGAAATTGCATCTATTCCTGAAATTAAATTAGACACACTTGTTTTATTTGTTTGATTAATAGTAATAGCACCAATAACGTCAAATTTTATCTATTCTTACTGAAATGCTAAAAGTAAAAAATCACTTAACTTCTGACACATTACTACTTTTCTATCAACATTAGTTATATGAATGCTGTTTATTATTTTAGATATCTTATTGTTCGAAATGATTGGTAGTGTATTAGTATTTCGTATATCAATTTTATTATTCTGGTTTGCCGTAATTTCATTTGATTTTGCTGATTGGAAGACAAGAAAAAATTAATTTATATTATGGAAATAAAAACATACAAAGAAGCTTTAGAAAAGGTGTTTATAGTTGAGGAGACTAGAGATTATTCTTTAGAAAAAGTAAAAAAGGCAATGAAGTTGCTGCGTAATCCCTTAAAAGATATTAAAGTTATCCATATAACTTGAACTAAT
>CALLPO010000135.1 GCA_938015605.1 uncultured Candidatus Altimarinota bacterium
TTATCTTGATTGGTAGTTTCTTCAGATGGTTTATCATATTATGCTATAGTTACTAACTATGATGATTGAGATTTTATAGTTAAAGATTGAAAAAAAATATGAGAAACATATAACAGTATTTCATCATTAGAGGTATCACCAGATTTTACTAAATATTTGATTATTGATAGTAATTCATTAGAAAATGACGCTGTTATTATTGATTGAGTAGCTTCAAAATACTTTGATTGGGTTGTATCTACTCATTTCTCACCAGATTCAAAACACTATGCATATGAAGTAGAAGATTGAACTGATAAATATTTTGTTTATAAAGATGGAGTAAAACTCTCTTGAGAAGCTGAATACCCATATTTTTCTCCTGATTCTAAGAAATTTTTATATATCAAGTGATGATTAGATAATAACAATAAACTAGTTATTGAAGACTTATAAAATTTAAAAAGCATTTGATTAATCAAATACTTTTATTTTTGTCTAATGGCGGAAAGGATGGGATTCGAACCCACGGTATCAATGAAGATACACACGCTTTCCAAGCGTTCTCGTTCGGCCACTCTGACACCTTTCCAAAAGTGTGGAAGTAGTGTATGAGAAAATTAATGAAAGTAAAAAGATAAATATAATTATAGTTATTTTATTTTTAAAATATAGATTTATTCATATAATGCAGTGAATATAATTATTTACATTTAATCGTGAAGAATATTTCAATCATCTCTGATTTCTCAAAAACGCTAACAAGATGAGATAACTGAACAACATGGTCTCTTCTAGCAGAATCATGAATTTTATGATTGGAATATAATCTTAAGAGAGAAGAACTATATTCACAATATCATAAGTATGAACTTTTATGAGATAAAAACAAAACAAGAGAGTGGTTTGAAAAACATTTAAACTTAATAGTGAATTCTTGAATTACTAAGGATAAAATTATTACCTTATTTCAGAAATGAGAATATATTCAAGAAAGGAAATGATTACAAAATTTAATGGAATATATAAATAATCACTCTATTAAGGTTATAATTATTACTTCATGAATTACAGATTTTGTTGAAGAATTTTTTAACTCTCTTTGAATAGATAGAACTAATATTGAGATATTTTGAAATAAACTTGTCTTTAATAATAAATGAGAATGTATTAATTATGATAAAGAAAGCATTTTTTGCCCTTTGGATAATAAATCAATTTTTGAAAAAAACTTTACTATTCCTTTTGAAAATACATGTATATTATTGTGAGATAAAAAAGATGATCTATTAGCCTATCTGGACTCAGACATAAGTATATGATTTTGTAAAAATAAACAATGATATGATTATGATCTTTGAAAAGATGGAGACCTTACTGAAGTAATAAACATTTTAGAGAAAATATAATACAAAAAAGAAGCTAATTTAGCTTCTTTTTTGTATTATTGAGATTCTTTACTAGTTAATATTTCACTTTCAGGAACTTCAATTTCTTCAGCTTCTGCTTGAGTCTCTTCTTTATATCTTTGAGCTTCTTCCTCTTGTTTTCTTTTTGT
The DNA here is from genome assembly GCA_938015605.1 of uncultured Candidatus Altimarinota bacterium. GTDB lineage: Bacteria > Patescibacteriota > Gracilibacteria > BD1-5 > UBA6164 > CALLPO01. The sequence goes on from CALLPO010000135.1 coordinate 1,538, forward strand.
CTCTTCCTCTTGGGATTGCTTAATTCCTTCCTCAGCAGCATTTATTTCTTCTTCAGTTGGTGGAGCTATAATTTCTGCTTGTTCTTGTTGTATGTTTGAATCTCACCCAGGGGTATTTTGTGTTTCAATTTTTTCTATAGGATTTGTAGCCTCAGGTAGTTGATTAGTCTTCTCTCATAAGTTTTTTCCTTGATTTGTACAAGAACTAAGAGTTATTATAAATAGTACAATAGCTAAATATTTCATAATTTTTATGTTATTAATAATATAAATATATATATTCATTATATGGAAAAAAAATATATGTAAAGTTACTCATAATTATTAGAAATTATATGATTTTCACATTTTTTGCTCATCTATTTTTGAATCATCATATGGGTCTATATGTCAAACAATATGCCATCTTGAGTTTTTATCAAGATTCTCAATATCATCTTCTATATAATCTCACATTTTATGAGCTTCCAAAATAGTAGTTATAGGTGGCATTACAAAGTGATATTCTACAAATTTATCATGACTTCATCAAGATCTTGTTTTTAGACAATGAAATCATTGTATCTTTCATGATTTTACATAATTTTCAATTATTTTTCTTATTTGTATATCCTCATCAAGTGCCTTATCTAGTAATAAATCTACTCACTGAGCAATGAGTTTATATGCTTCAGTAATAATGTATATTCAAATTAATCATCAGACTACTCAATCTATCCAACTAAGAGTAGGGAAGAAGAAAAGTGTTCCTAATGTTAAAATTACTGCTATGTTACTAAAAAAATCCATTTTATAATGCAGAGCATCTCATTTTATTACTAAGTTTTGAGTTTTTTTGTATACAGAGTTTAAGAAAAATACTAATCACCCTGTTGCTACAATACTAATTCACATAACAGTTAATGTCCAACTAATATATTCAATTGGTTCAGGATTTACTATTTTTATTACTGATTGATAAATAATGTATAGCCCTGAAATAATGATAATAAGTCATTCAAAAGTAGAAGCTATACCTTCAATTTTTCAATGTCAATAATTATGCTCTTTGTCTGCTGGATCTTTAGAAAACTTGATTGCAAAATAGTTAAATACACTTACTCATGTATCAAGTAAACTATCTACAGCTGAGGAAAGTAGTGCCACTGATCCAGAAAATATACCAGCTATAAGCTTTATGACTGCTAAACTTAAAGCTACACTAGTTGCAACTAGTGGTGCATTTTTTTCTAATGAGGAATTTGTCATAATATTTTACATTAATTCTATTTTATATATATTGATTGTAATAATATATATAAAAAAATAAAATATTTTATACTGTAAATTAAGTTGATGGCTAAATTCCCAAAATATGTAGTGTTATTCTTATTGTTTCATGGTTGAATATTTTTTGCTATAGGTGCTTTTGCAATAGGAGGAAAAGTTGATTATATTTTTCATTGAAAAGATATCCAATGAAAAGTTACGTCTATCAATACTTCTAGATCAGATGAGTGAACAACTATGTATAGTCAAAACTTCTCTTATTCTACACCCTCTTGATCCATAAAAAATTGAAAATCATCTGGATCTTCTAGCTGGAATTCTTATAAGCAATGAGATTCAATTGAATTGATTTATTCAAAAGATAAGGACACAGCAATTATGAAATGATTTTTTGAATTATACTGATTAGGTTTATTTGGACTTGTTTGATTATTAGAATTACTCTTAGTGATTTATCTTATTATGAGATATTTTGCTCACAAACGCTTAAAAGAAGAGCTAATTTCTACATGAAAACTCTTACAAACTGAAATTATATCTATTGATAAGTCGGCATTTAGGTATAATAATAAATATTCTTATATTATCAGAGCGCAAAGTGTAAATGAAAATGATGGAAAAATTTATGTATTTAAAAGTGAACACTTGTTTTTTAAACCATCATTTGAAGAATGAGAAAAAATTTCTGTTTATGTAAAACCAATGAATTTTAAAAAATATTACATGGACATTAGAGAATTAGAAAGTAAATATGTAGAAGCTTAGGGAACATTTAATTTGTAATATAAAACTATGAAAAAAATACTGCTTTTATTGATAATGTCATTTTTCCTTTTTGGTAATGCACAAGCAGAAGAATTAGAATGTAGAACAATTAGAAGTGATCTTTATTCTGGTCCATATTCAACATATGCCAAGAAAATTGATTCTTTATTTTTAAACTTAATCAATAAAGATGATTTAACAAAACAAAAGTATTATTCTAACATAAGTACAAAAACTGAGGACTATCTTAAAAGGATAGATAAAAACAAGCAAAAAAACACTTACAATTTAATTGCTTATATTAATTGCTCTAATGAACAGATATTAGGGAATTATAGAGTATCATTTCACACTAAATGAGATAGTCAAAAATTAAGTACAAAGACCTTATTTAAAGATTTATGAAATAATGTTACTGTGCAACAAGATAGCTTGAATACCTATTTGATGTATTGAACCAAAGTAATATACATAAAACCATTTGAGGATTACATTATCCATGATAGAGATGTTAGAAAAACTTTAGATGCACAAAAGAGAGAAGAACTTTGAAACAGTTTTTCATTTGTAAAAAAGGTTTGAAAATATCATATAGTTAGGCAATGATTATGGGAAATATCAAAAAATTTAATAATAGATACATCTAGCCAAACAGTTGTTCATAATCAAAACTGACATATAATGCAGTCTGAATTAGGATCAAATTGACTCTATCTTCTATATAGCGGTGAAAAAACTAATAATTGATGATTAATATTAATTAATGAACAATGAACTAGATATTTACAATGAAATAATGGACAATTCCTTAATTATATTGATTTTGAATTATTATTTAATTCACAAGTGAAATTAAATTATAAGTTGGACTTTAATAATGAATCAAAAATTAAATATTTCCTTTTTGATTTAGGTGACTGAAATATTACTAATTTAAAGCCTAACAATTCTGAAGTAGTTAGATCAACTATTAATAATATAAGTGAGTTTGATTGATTTCCTGATCCAAAGGATTTAATAGTTAGTTTTGGTCAAAAATCTTTACAGATGCCTGAAAATAATAACAACTCATATATATATTTTGAAGACCATTATAATGGTGGAAAATATAATATCTCAGAAAATCATTTCTTATTAAAGTGAAAAATTATTAATAATGTTGAAAAGATTGAAATTATTTGGGATGGAGATATGGAATCATTCTTTTTACAAAAGTATACTGCTTGAAGTTGAGAGTTTGAATATCATATGGATGAAAAATATACAAGCCTAAAAGAATGAAAGAATAGGTATCTAATAAGATGATACGCAAAAGATAAAATATATGAGAGAGTTATTACTGTTTTTTATACAAATTTTTCTGAAATCAAGACATTAGAGAAAACTACTCAAGATTTTTCTAGACAATGGGATTATAAAACTAATCCAACATACAAAATTGAGAAAGAAACTAATGATACTATTCAATATACTATGTGACTTAATATTGGGTCTTCAATATTCAAGACAGAAAAATATAACATTACTTTTATTAATGATGTTAATAATACATATTGAAATTATAAATGAAACAAAATTATTATATCAGATAAAATGGGTCAAGAACTTGGGATTATTAATAATATGAGTTTTACAATTAGTGAGATGTCAAATCCTACAATAAAGATGTATAAAAAAACATGAGACATATTATTCTCTATGTGATGACATGAAGCACCAGTGAATTATCAACTTTTTCATAAGAAAACATGAAAAATTATTTCTGTATTTGATGTTATAAAAAACTACTCTTCAATAAAAAATTACTTTGTGGATGTTGAAATTACACCAACAAGGTTGATACTAAGAAGTATTTGGAATCCTTGGTCAGAAACAAATGAGAGCTACATTCTTATTATGAATCTTTCAACTCAAGAATTGTTATCATATGAAATACTAGAATCTAAACTTATTAAAGATTACTGAAAATGATATACTTTGAAAGATGATGGGTCAACTAAAAAACTACTACTAGACTGAAAAATTATCAAAACTTTTTCTAGTAAGTCAATGATCTCTCAGTTTGAAGTTTGAAAATCATGAACTTATTTCTTAATAAAATATTTCTCTTCAGATTGAAAATTACTTTGAACAAATCTTTATAATTATTGAAAATGAATTATATTCTCAAAAAGTTGAAAAAGCATTTCAAAATTTGAATTACTTATGAATAAGGAAATGAAGATATTTTTCTCAGATTGAAGTAGTGAGATATTGAAGGTAAAATAATAAACTACATAAAAAAGAGTGAAAATATTTTCACTCTTTTTTTATTTAATTTTTTACAAAAGTAGTAATAATCTGTAAACTAGAAAACTTACAATCCAAGCTACTAATATAGGATATACAAAGAATATTAATCCCCAGTAGTTTCATAGTTCTCACCTAGCAGTGAAAACTGCTCACATACATGCAGTATATAAGAGAACAAAAATTAGGAAACTCATAGCAGAAGCAATAGTTATAGTTGAATCTTTTTGTATTTTTTCTATAAGTCTTGAATTATCTTCTGTATCTGATAAGTAGTATAGAGATCACATTGTTGAAACTATAACCTCCTTTCATATAAGTCATGAGAACACTGAAATTGACATCTCATTATTAAATCAGAGTGGTTTGAATATTGTTCAAACACTTTGTGCAAATTTTGCTCAGTAACTATTTTTAATATCATTTGTATTTGGATATGAAAATGCAAGGGTAATAATAATTGAAAATGGAATCACAAATAATGATATCTTTTTTACAAAACCATAGATTATTTTTCATATTTTATTAAATATATCTTTTAAGTTTGGAATTGAATATTTCGGTAAATGAGCTAAAAGTTTCTTTTTTTCTCAGACAAGAAAGAATGTTAAGATAGTATTAGATAAAAGCCCTACCAATATACCAAAGACATATAAACCTATTAAACTGATTGATTGTAAATAATGCGGAATAAATGCTGAAATCAATAGTATAAATACAGGCAGTTTTGCACTACAGCTAATAAAAGGTAAAACCATTACTGTAAGAATTCTTTCCTTTCTATTCTTTATAGAATCTGTTGATAGAATTGCTGGAATTGTACATCAAAATCATAAAAACATTGATAAAAATCATTTCCCACTAAGTCCTATTTTCTGTAAATATTTATCAAACACATAAGAAATTCTTGGGAGTATTCAAGAGTCTTGTAATAAGAATAAGAAAAAATACAGTATAAATACATTTGGAAGATAGACTAAAACTCAAACAATTCAACCAAAAATAGAATGTATAAACAGATTATCTATTGATAATTGTTGGTACAAGTAATTTAGACTAATGTCAAAAATGTTAGCAATAAAATTCCCTATTGAAAAAGTGAGTTCAAAAATAATGTAGAGAACTATAAAAAATAGGGGAATACTAAATTTTGAACGAGTAATAAATGTATCTAAGGTTTTTTCTATATTACAACCTTTAAGAGCTGGAGGTAGGTTCATTTTGTTTCTTACTATATATATTTTTTATAACTCCTTCACCATATATTCACCTTCGATACTATATCACCTTTTTTCATAATACTGTCTTACTCAAGGTCATGCTATAACGGCAATTTTAGAGTATCAGGCTTCTTTAGAAAGTCTTTCTGACTCAATGATAAGTTTTTTACCAAAACCTACGTGTTGACCAAATTCTCATCCTTTTTCTCAAACAGAGAGTTGATCTCAGAAAGTATGAATTTCTCTAATAATACTTGCTCATTTAAGTTCAGGCAGAAACTCATGCATTTGCTTCATAGTTTCTGTGTAGCTTTGATTATGAAAATTAGGAACAAGGGCTGATTTAATTGGTTTTGAATTTACAACATCTACAATATCAGTTAGGGGAGAATGTTTTGTTTTATCTCCTTCTGGTAATCTCAACCTGAGTAAACTGAAAATTGTTCTATCGCTTGGGTCCTCAAAAGTAAGAAAATGTTCAAATCAATCGCTGGCTTCATAGCTATAATTATGAAGTTCAGCTCATTCAGGTTTATTCTTTTTATTTTTCAATTCTCTATTTCTAATGTCCATTACTTTGATTCCTTGTTTTTCTAGTTTATCTTCTACAATTTGCCTAAGATTAGCAACAATTGAACCTTCTAGGATTTCAGTTGCAGGGATATCTCTATATGTACGGTTTAGACGTACATATTCAGGAATCATAGCTTCTAAATCACATGTTAAATCAATGAGAGTTTCATCGTCATATGCTTTAAAATTTCAGTCTTTCCAGACTTGAGTGAGTTCAGATTTATCAGTAACCATCATTGGATAGATTTTCAGTTCATCTGGTCTGTAGAGTTGATTATCAAAAATCTCTTTCATAGATTCTCTATCCATATCTGGATTAGAACCAAGAAGATCAGGCATCATATGAGCAACAACTTTAAAACCAGTATCTTTAAGCATTTTTGTTGCTATAATACTTTCTTTATTTCAGTGTCATCTTTGGTTGAGTTCATTAATTGAATCAACTGTTGTTTGATAACCAATTTCTACTCTAGTAACTCCAAATCTTCTTAAATCTGAAATCTCTTTAGGAGTAATCCAATCAGGTCTTGTTTCAATGGCCATTCAAATAACTCTCAGTCTTGAAGTCTCATTTAATTTTTTAGCTTCTGCTAGTGTTTCTGATTTCATAACTTTATAACCTTCTTTTATCTTGAAGGCAGCAAATCTATCAGAAGATAAATCAGTTTTTTCTATATGTTTTTTCATCTCATCATAACTATTGAATGCATCATAGATTTCTCTGATGAATTTTTCTTTATATTTTTGAGGATAAAAACTCCACGTTCCACCAATAATTCTGATATCATTCTTTTCAATTTTGTGCCCAGTTACTTCAAGTGCTCTGAGTCTATTATGAATCTGCATAATTGGGTCAAATTTATTCAGTTCAGCTCTCATAACAGCAGGTTCATTGGGAATGTATGATTTTGGGAGACCTTCAAAAGTAGGGCAGTATACACACTTGGCAGGACAAGGGAACTCTTCAGTAAGTAGAGAAATAACCGTAATTCAACTCAAACTTCTTACACCTCTTTTTCTAAGAATTTTTTGAAACACAAAGTTTTCTTCAATAGTGTGGTCAGCTACTAATTCATTATATCTTTCTATAAGCTCTATACTTTGAAAAGGTTTATCTATTTTGTATTTTCAATAGATTTTATTTTTAATTTTATGAAAATCCTGCTTAGAAAAATCAGGATTTTTTTTCAGTTCCTCAATTCATGCTAAAACAAGCTCTGTTACTATATCTGACTTTCATTCAAATTGTGTCTTTTTTTCAACTATTGTTCCCATATTTTTTACTTATAATTAGGTCTTTTGTAAATTTTCTTGATTATAGTAATAAAAAAATATTTATCAAAAAAACTTTTACAATTTGTAAAAGTTTTTTGTTTTAGAAATCATCCTTAGAATCTTCTTGTTCATAGAATAATTCTCATTCATCTCATAGATAAAAGTGAATAAATTTTGCTCTTACGGATATTCAAGAAGATAGTATTACTTTAATTAACTTTTCAGATACTCAGTTTGGAAAAATTTGATTTTTAAAATTTTGACTAGAAATTACAAAATCAGTATTTTTATCTTTAGTATCATTATTCTTATATTCTAATAACTTTTTAATATCTCATCAGACATCAGTGACTATAATATGCAGTTCTCAATTTAAAGGTTGTATTTTTATATTTTCCATCGTTATTTGCCTGTATCATTCATCATTTGATTTTACAAAGTCAGGTAAGTTATTTATTAGATACTGGTAAACTGAATGAATTAAAAAATTACCAAGTTCAATATCTCTCTTATGTAATTTTTTACCCCCTATGTTTTCTTGCATAAGTTCAATCTCTTCAGTGTTATGAGTTTTTTTCCCTCTGACTACTTTATCTTGAAAGTTTCAGCTGCTAAGTACTTCATATATATCTTTTCAAGTTACATATTGCTGTAGTGATATACTTTCAGCTAGCACAGGACCTTCCTCTAGTAGAAAGAATAATGTCTTTAAAAAATTGTCCTCTAGTTTAAAAGCTTTGATTACAGCATGTGAATACACTATTCACTCATAAGTTATATTTCATGATTGAGGATATACTTTTGTACCATTAATAGACTGACTATATTCATTATGAATTTTATGATATGTTTTAATATCATTTTTTCGTAATTCCCCGTAACATTTAACTGTTGTTTTTGCTCATTCGTTAGTAATCTTAAAAGATGAAGCATCGTTAATCTGATTTATTTCTTTATCTGAAAATAAAACTAGAGAGTCTGTTCATGATATTAGGGAGTTCATATATTATTTTTAAATTAGTGTATTTATATTTTAGTTTAGGAATAAGAATTTTTTTGATTAAATTAAAAGTCATCTTCAGATTCTTCTTGTTCATAACAAATATCTCATTCATCTGATAAATAAAAATGTATAAATTTACATCTAGGAACTAATCATAGTTCATTTATTTTATCTATAGTTTTATCATTAATACTATTTGGAAAATTTCATTCAATGAAGTTCTTATTGGAAATTATAAAATCATCACTTTTATCTAATTTAACTTTGTTCTTTAATTCTAGTAGCCTGTTTATATCTCATCAAAAATCCGTTACTGTAACATCAATATTTCAATTATCTCTTGGAACAATCTTTATGTTTTCAAGACTTATTTGACTTGTTCAATCTTCATGTTTCTCGACAAAATCAAGCGATGCTTTTACAAGGTAAACATAAACTGTATTCATGATAAAAGATGCAAAACTAACTTCTTCTTTGTATTCTTCATAATTTGAAGCTTCATTTACCGACATATATGCTTTATTCTGACTATCAGGTTCAAGTGATAAAATTTTTTGATAATTTCAATTGGTAAGTATTTCTTTAAGTGTTTTTCATCAAACATACTTTTGAGATGAAATAACTTTGTAAGGATAAATTTGGTCACCCACTGGAATTGTACCTCTAGATTCTATTAATGTATTTTGTAAATATAGTGGAACAAGAGTTGCAGTTGAATATCTTTCTCAATTATAATAGAAAGGTTGTCCAAGAGTACTCTTATGAATAACATTATCTACTTTTTTAGTAATCTCATTATGAATGTTATGATAACTTTTAATTTCTTGTTTACTTAAAGAACCATATAATTTTATAATAGTTTTTGCTCAATTAGAATCCGTATCAAATGAATCTCAAGGAGTAATTGATGATGGTATCTTTTTTGAAAAACGCACAACAGAATCAAGTCATATAATTGGTTTATCCATTACTCTTTTGTAAAATATATATTATATTCTCCTTTTCTCTATTTAGATTTTTCTTCGTTTCTATATCTAATTGTTGTAATCTGTTCCATTTTTGTGTGAAGTATTTTTAATTGTTTTTCTTTACATTCACTTGATTGATATTGATTGCTACAATTAATATTAATTGAATGGATGGAAGTATCATAGTAATTAGATGTATCTCGTGATAGACTATTAAATAAACTATATTTAGTTTGTTCAGGAGTTGTTGTTAGTGCTTCATTCATAAGTGTCCAACTTTGTTTTAATATTTCTCATATTTTCTCTCAATTCGAAAGTTTCCAGGCAGCTATTATTGAATCTGTTCCATTATTTGCCATAACAATAAATGTACTCAATTTATTTCATCAACTAATTTGTATTATTTCTTTGAATTTTTGGATTCAAATTCACTGAATTATATGTAATGCTTTTTCTACTTTATTTTCATCTAATTGAACTATGAATTCATCTATATCTGTATTCTCTTCTGGTATTTCACTTTTCAGGTATTTATAGAGATCATTACAAGGTACATACTCATCACAATCAGCTTCTTGAATTTTTGGTGTTATCTCTTTTGTTGTCTCTGAAAAAGCTTGTTGAGAATTCAATGATATAATTGCATACATTGCTAAATTTCTAGTCCAAGATAAAAGTTTTTGTGTAGGATTTCTGGATTGTTCACTCTGGTTATCTACTTCTATTTTTTCTCCTAGTAACATATTTTATATATATAATTTATTGATGTATATTTTAGATTAGTTTTAGATAATTTTACATATCTAAATGTAGGTTTAATTTATCAAAAAACTTTTACTATTGAGTAAAAGTTTTTTTGCGATTTTATGTAAGTGAATCTTGATTCTCTTTAGTTTTTAGATTTTGTCTATAACTAACTAGCAGTCTTTTATGTAATTTTGAATTTTCTATAAAATTATCTTTACTACGTTGTTTTTCAAGTGAACTTTCTACTCAGTTTTCATCCCTAATTCTAACTTCTATAACTTGCCCATCATTATTACAACTCATATCAACACGAAAATCTATCCCTTCTAGTTTAATGACATTAATCTTTTTTGATGCATTGTCTTTAAGTGATTCTAATAATTCAGTTATCAATTCATCTGAATAATTATTTCCTCTGATTTTCTTAATTTTACTTCTATTTCAGTTAGCATCCGCAAGAAAAATTTTACTTCTTTTTCTAATTTTTGTGTCTTTTTCTCTTAAATATACTCCATACTCCATTCATTGATCGAAGTCCTTCCTTAATAAAGAAACTACAGTGTCAACACTACCATCTCAATTTGTAATTGTAAGTGTGCTGGGTATTGTTTTTTCTTTAATAGTTTCAGCTGTAAATAGTTTCTCATTTGCATTTTCTGTTTTCAACCTTTCATTGAAATCCTCTTCAGAAATTGGATGTGCTTTTCAGTCAATACCCATGAACATCATTATTCAATTTTCAGTATGATTAAGTACATATATATCTTCACCAACTCTATAAACATCTTCTTTTCATTCTATTATGGTTTTCAATAAAGCAATATCTTTATATACATTTGTTCTTAAATCTTCTTGTGCTTCTCATAATATAATTGTAGCTTCGGATTTATTTCATACAAATTTTTGTATAAGTTCAGCAGCATTTTTAAGGTCTGATAAATCAACTTTTTCAATTTTATCAAGTGAATTTATTGGCATTTTTTATTTTTTAAGTTTTAATATTCTGATTATATCTATTTTTTATATTGATATAAACAAATTGTTTAAAATAATCTTATATTTTATATAAGTTAAGTAATTTATAATTAAATATTTATATATGTCAAGTATAAAAGTACTTTTTTTTTTATTAAATCCATTTGATGACCTCTTTAATAAAAATAATTTCTTTTTCTACATCTTTATCAAGAGAGGAACTTTCCAGTCTATCTATATAATCATTAATAGCTTCATCTATTCTCAGACTTTCTTTTCAATGTTCACTATTTACCAAAAAATATTCATATCTTAGTTGAATTATTTCTTGTGCACACTTGTAGGTATTTCTTAAAGATTGTAGTTTTGATTCAACATTATCATTATAATTTACAGTATCCTTAACATAGGTACTTAGGATAGTCTGAGTTGATGCAAAGGGATTTTTATATCACCTATATTTTCATTGTTCATAATTGGGTTGCATATATGTATTTTCAAGTATTTCTACTTCTTTATTCATTAATTTCCAATTACAATATAAATATTGAGAAGTTTTATATGAGGAATATATTATTCGTCAAATAGAAATATAAAAAAATTTTGATTTTAAGTATAACTAGTTATACTCAGTATAATAAAAAACACTATAATTTAATTAAAAAGAATATGAAATGTGACCACAGTAAAATAAAACTATGATGAGTAGTTACAGTTTGACCAAAAGGGCAAATAATCATCCCAAAAGACATTAGAGATGAAGTTGGGATTTTTCCTGGAAATAGTGTTGCAGTTTTGGTAAAAGAGGGTAAATTTATTGGTATAGTAAAGAATGAGGATGTGTGAGAGATTATGGAATATGTAAATAGCTGAGCTTAATACTTTAAGTGAGGGATATAATGGTGTATTGTGTTAAAAAAATAATAATATTTATAAGTAAGAATATGGAAAAGAAAAAAAAGATTTTAATATGAGGGATTATCTTGCTTAGTTTAATACTAGCATTTATAATTTTTTGAAACTGATGAGAAGATACTACTGAAGAAACTAACACTTCTACTTGAACTACTTTTAATGAGAACGGAAAGATTGATTTTTTTATTGAAACTAAAAAATCTACAGATTTTAATAAAGTAAGTTATCTTGAAAAAACAGCAAAAGTTATTTCAGGTGAAGATTTGACTCTTACTTCTCAAGCGAATTGAAAGATTAATAAAATTTATGTAAAAGAATGAGATAATGTTGCTAATTGACAAAAAGTTATTGATTTAGTTGATAGTATTGGAGCATATTGATTGAACTTAGAAAAAGCTAATATTTGAGTTGATGGAGCTAAAATTGATTATTCTTCACAAAAAGTAAATTTGAATAAAGCTGTTGATGATGCTAAAATCAATTTAGAAAAAGCAGAAAACGAATATGTTAATACTAAAAAGTCTTTAGAAAAAACTTTAGAACAATCTAAATTATCTCTTGATAGTTCTAAAACTGTTGATGTTGATACGACTCTTACTCTCCAATTACAAAAACTTAATAACAATTTAGCTAAAGCTGAATTAGATGTTGAGAATTTAAAACAAAATAATATTGAACAACTCAAATCTTTTCAAAATTCAGCATTAAGTACGTATGATTTACTTGATAACTTAATGACTGACATTATTGATTTTTCTGATACTATTCTTGGAATTACTCCTCAGAACAAAAAACTTAATGATGATTATGAAAATTTTCTTTGAAAAAAAGACTCACAACACTTAGCTGATACTGAACAATTATTTAAAGATTTTTCTATTTTTAAAGAAACAAGTTTTGATACGCTAGATATTGAAAGTCTGACTTTTGGTAGTGGTTCTCAGGAAGATTATGATAAAATATTTTTAATAGGTGATGAATGATATAATACAGCTAAAACACTATTAAAAGATCTTACAAGAGTATTAGATACTTCAATTGTTTCAGTGTGAAGCTTATGACAGCCAGAAATTAATGCCTACAAAAGTCAGATTAATTGATACGAAAGCCAAACTCAATGAAGCTATAGTTCATATTTAGGCTTTAAATCTCAAGTAAGAACATTTTTAAATACTTACAAGAATAGTGAAAAATCTGCTAAGGAGAACCTAAAACTTCTTGAAGATGAAATTAGTATTTTACAAAAATCTAAAAATATTTCTGATACAGATTTTGGTACAGCATTAGAAAACAACACTCTTTCATATGAAAAGGCAGAAATAGATGCACAGAAAAATATTAAAAATTTAGAAATTTCTTTAAAGAATGCAAAATTAGTATATCAAAATGCTAAAGATGTTAGGGAAGTTACTTTGAGAAAAATGAATAATAACATTAAATTATCTCAAAACACAAGTAATCAAGCATATAAGGAATATGCAAAACTTTCACTTAAATCTTCAATTTATTGAGTCATAACTGATATTTTGGTTGATACTGGTCAAGATGTAAGTGCTTGAACTCCAATTGTAAATATTTCAAATCTTAAAGAAATTAAAGCAGAAGTTGGATTATCTGAAAAAGAATTAGATTTTGTTAAACAAGGCCAAAAAGTAGTGGTAAATTATTGAGAGAAACAAATACTTGGAAAAATTAAATCAATTTCACCAGTTGCTGATGATAACCTAATGTACAAAACTACAATTGAATTTTCTCAAAAGTTTAAAACTATTTGATGACTTGTTGATATACAAATCCCAGTTAAAACGAAACAAACTCTAGTACCAATTAATATGGTTGAGGTTACCGGTGAAGCAAAATGAGTACTTAAAACATTAAGTTGAGGTTTACTTGAAAATTATCCAATTGAATTATGAAAAGTTTGGGGAGATAAGATTGAAATCTCATCAAAATTCCCAAATAATCTAGATATAATTACTACAAATATTTCTAATTTTGATGAAGCTAAATTTGATTTAAAAATTAAATGAGAAGATACAATAATAGGATCTAAAGAGGATGAAAATGATGATAAAGAAGATCAAGATAGATGAGAAGTAGAAAAGAATAAAGAAGATGTGGAAGATGAATTTGAAGGAAGGTAAGTTTAAAGAGTTTCTTATAGAAAGATAAAATTAACAAAGCATTATGCTAAATAAATTACAAGAATGATTTTTCTGATTTTGGGTTAAGAGATTTAGGGTCTCTTTTCTTGTTCTGTTCCTGATAATAATTGCAGGTATTTTTGCAATGATACAGATTCCAAAGGAATCAAGTCCAGAAATTAAATTCGGGATTATTCAAATAATGGTATGATATCCATGAGTGAATCCAGTTGATATGGACAGTTTAATTACTGATGATATTCAACAAGAAATTAAAGATATTGAAGGGATTAAAAAAATTACTTCTACTTCCTCTGTTGGTGCTTCTGCCTTAACCGTTGAACTGTACAACTGAATTGATACTTGAGATGTTTTAGCTGATATAAAAGATAAAGTTGATGCTCTCGATTTCCCTGAAGATGCAACTGACCCAATAATCCAAGAAATTGAATCATCAAGTAATTTGATGTTTCAAATGGTACTATATGGAAATGCAGGTGATTATGATAACTTTTCTTTAAAGCAAAAGGCTAAGAAAATTGAAAATGACTTAGAATGAAAACATTCCATTGCTTGAATAGATGTTTGATGAGTGAGTTCTTCAAGAGCTGATGCACAAAGTTCTAATGTTTGAGAATATGAGATAAAAGTTTTGGTTTCAAAGTCAAAACTTGAATTATTATGACTAAGTATAGGTTGAATATCTAATACCATTAAAAATTATAATAAAAATACTCCAATAGGGAACTATCAGATTGGTGAACTTAACTATGATTTTAGAATTGATGGTGAATTTAAAGAAATTAGTGATTTGGAAAATCTGATCATTAGAGATTGATGAATTTCTAAAATCAAATTGAGTGACGTAGCAACTATTAAAAAGGAGTATAAAGATGAACCAACTAAAACACTTTGATTCTACAATGAAACTGGTTACAACTATATAACGCTAGATTTTAATAAAAAATCTTGATGAAATGTTTTTTCTACATCAAAGGATGCTAAACAATGAATTGAAGAATATATTGGTAAAAATGTTTCTTTTCAAGGATTAGAAAAAATCTATATTAAAGATATGTCTGAGATAATTATTGAAGATTATGCTCAACTTGGAAACACTGCTCTTACAACTCTTGTTTTAGTATTTGTTGTAATTCTATTATTTGTCTGATTTACAGAGTCTCTAATCGCTTCAATGCTATTACCGCTAGCATTTTTTATAACTTTTATTATTCTTGATACTATTGGTTATTCTCTTAACTTTTTAACTAATTTCTCACTTGTTCTGACTCTCTGAATAGCTATTGATACTATTATTGTAATTATTGAATGAGCATCAGAGAGACGGAAATTAGGGTATTCTAGAAGAGCAGCAGTATTACTTGCTGTTAAAGATCTAAAATCTCCTCTTATATCTGGAACTATGACGACCCTTGTTGCTTTTCTTCCACTGATATTTCTTCCTGGGATTATGTGAAAATTCCTAAGCTTTATACCAATTACTGTTTTTGCTACTCTTGTATGAGCACTACTATTATCACTTACTGTTTCTTCTGCTTTATTTATGAAGCTAGTAAGAAAATCAAACTATTTTCATGTTGATAAGAGTTTTGAAAGAGGTCTTTCAACTGAAGAAAGAGAGTTCTTGATAGAAGAGAGAAAGTGAAAAGATGAACATAAAGATGATACTCTTAATATCAGAGATAAATTTCTTCATTTTATTTGAGGATTGTATTATAAAACTCTCTACAAATTTGTTTCAAACAATGTATTAAGAATAGTTTCCATTATTGCTCCAATTATAGCATTAGTATTTACCTTTATGGTGTTGTCACCAAAAATAGGTTTTGTATTATTTCCAGCAACAGATAATAATACTCTCTCTATCCAAATGACTGGAGCAAATGGTTGAAATGAGGAAGCTTTAGAAAAATTTTTACCAGTTATTGATGAAGCAGTTTCAAAATACAAAGAACTCAAAATTTATTATTCAAGTATTAGTGGGAATACAATTTCTACTTACATTGAATTAACAAGCGCTAAATGAAGACAATCTAGATGAGAAAAAAGTGTTTTTGAGATTGAAAAACTTATTACAGATGAATTAAGTCCACTTAAATCTGAATGATTAGAAGTAGAGTTTTTAATTGAAGAATGAGGTCCTCCAGGGTGAAAAGCTGTTTGAGTTAAACTGATAACCAATAGTGCCAATGATGTCTGAGAGCTTAAAAATATAGCTGATGATTTTAAAAAGTATCTTCTTTCAATAGAATGAACTAAGAATGTAACAATAAGTTCTAGTGATACTCCTGGACAATTTATATTCACCTTTGATAAGCAAAAACTGAGTTATGTATGATTAAGTCCTAGTGATTTTACACAAGAGTTGTATTACTATACATCTGGTGTAAAAGCATGAAGTATTAAATCACTCTATGAAGATAATGACATTGTTTTAAGTATTGAGGAATTTGATGAAAATCTTACTCCAGAAGATATCTCTAATTTAGTTATTAATACTAAAATTGGTAAAGTAAGACTTGGGGATTATCTTGATTTTGATTTTTCTAAATCTCTTTCAAACATTAAAAGAGAAGATTGAAAAATTGTCATTTCAGTAGAATGAGATGTTGTTGCAGGTTTTCTTCCAACAGATGTACAACCTAAATTTGTAGAATTTGCATCTGCTTATAATTTCCCTGAATGATTTTCATATCAAGCTTGATGAGAAAATGAAGAAAACCAAGAGTTAATAACCTCAACACTGAAGTCATTCTTTATTGCATTGTTTCTTATTTTTACAATTCTAGTACTTCAGTTTAATTCATATTCAAGACCAGCAATTATTCTGTATTCTGTTGTTCTGGCATTCCTGTGAGTTAATATATGACTATTTCTTACAGGAAATCCATATTCTATGCCTTTTGCTATATGATTTATTGCACTTATGTGAGTAGTAGTTAATGATGCTATCATTCTGCTTGATAGAATGACTAAGAACCTTTCTAAACTAGAAAGACATAATGATAACCCAAATAGGGAAGACTACCTTGAGGCAGTTGTTTCAGCTGGTAAGTCAAGACTTCAACCGATTATAGTAACAACCCTTACAACACTTTTTTGAGTGTTACCATTAGCTCTTCAAGATGCTTTTTGGGCAGGACTCTGATATACAATTATATTTGGTCTATTCGCTTGAAGTTTTATGACACTATTTATTATTCCAAGTTTGTACTTCCAAGTATATTTAAGAAAAAAGTAATATATGAAAGCAATAATTTTTGATGTTGATTGAGTTATTACACTGTGTAATGACTTAAAGAATGAAACTATTAAAAAGGTTATGATAAAACATGGCCTCTATAATCTTGAATGAGTTCAAGAAATTCTAAAATTAAGATTAAATAGAAAAATATTTCTGCCTAAAATTAAGGAATTACATCATTTTGATATAAAAATAGTATTAGATGATTTAAACTATGAACTCAGTATTTTAGAAAAAAATCCTGAACCTAATTTTTCAACTATTGATTTTATAAAATCAAATAGTGATAAATACCAATTTTTTACTAATACATCTCTTCCTTTACTCTGACTGAATAATATTCTAAAGGCTTTAGATTTAGATAAATATTTTGTAAAAAAATATACTTGAGAAACCGGTTCAAAAATAGAGAATACTCAATCTATTATGAATGAATTTGGATTTAAAAAAAATGAAGTATTGTTTATTGATGATACTCTTATTCATGTAGAAAATGTATCTAAATCGTGAGTTAATACATTGCATTTTGATAATAAAGATATAAATATTCAACTTGAGCTACTTAAGTATTAATTTTACCTTACTTTCTTGCTTCCAAAAAACTATTATGCTAAAATAATTATAGCTAATAGTTTTTTATTTATTATAGATGAAAACTCTAATAATTACAGCACATCCAAGCTCTCAAGGTTTTACTCACAAAATAGCTAATAGTTATAAAAAATGAGCTAAAAAAATATGAAAAAAAGTGGAAATTCTAGATTTATATGACAAGAAATATAAACAGGATTTTTTAACTTTTGAAAGCCAAAGAGATTTTCCAGAAGATCCAGTCAGAGACATTATTCAAAAAAAGATTAAAGCAGCAGATGAAATTATATTAATATTTCCAATTTGGTGGTGAGCAATGCCGGCTATTATGAAGAACTTCTTCGATACAAACCTCACTTCGGGTTTTAGTTTTAAATATATTAAATGAGGAACTAAAAAACTGCTTAAAGGAAAAGTCGCAAAAGTATTTTGTACATGTGATTGACCTGGATTAATTTATACACTTCCTTTTGTGCCTGATAATATTAGTTATTTTTTGAAAATATATGTTCTATGATTTTTCTGAATTGATCTTATTAAATTTAGATTATTTGATAGAATGAGAAAGAGAACTGACAAAAAAAAGAATAAGTGGTTACAAGATATTGAAGAAATTGCTGAAGATAAGTGAATGTATTCTAAAATTAGAGGATTCTATCAAAGTATTTTTGGTAATAATAAAGCTAAATAAAGAACTGATTAAACAAAAAACTAGAATCTATCTAGTTTTTTTTGTTTTTCTGTAAATATATCTATAATTACATTATGATGAATATAATTATAAACATTACTCAGCTACCTCAAAAATTATTTCTCTTTTATTACACTTGATTAAGAGAAATGACTATTTTTGGTAAAACCTTATGGAAACTTTTAGTTTTAAAAGCACTTATTATTGTTTTCTTTGCATATTTCATATTCCCAAATATACTCAATAAAAAGCATTGAGATGATGAAGCTGGGAAAATAGAAACAGTGTCTAATAATATTTTACAGACTAATCAGTAAGGGGGATGTTTGAAATGGATTTAGTTGAATGGTCAAGAGCACAATTTGCTCTGACAGCTATGTATCACTGGTTATTTGTACCTCTCACTTTGTGAATCACTTTCATGATTGCTATCATGGATACTATTTATTATAGAAAAAGAACTATATTCTGGGAAAAACTTACCCGTTTTTGGATAAGGGTTTTTGCTATTAATTTTGCTATTGGAGTTGCTACTTGAATTATTTTAGAGTTTGAATTTGGTACTAACTGGTCAAATTATGCTTGGTTTGTTTGAGATATATTTTGAGCCCCTCTAATGCTTGAATGAATTTCAGCATTTATTCTTGAAGCTACTTTTTTGGCAGTTGTGCTTTTATGATGGTGAAAGGTTACTAAATGATTCCATCTATTTTCAGCTTGGATGATCGCTATTTGAGGAAGCCTTTCTGCTACTTGGATTCTTATTGCTAATGCTTGGATGCAACATCCTGTCTGAATGACATTCAATCCTGATACAATGAGAAATGAAATGACTGATTTTTGGACTGTAGCACTTAATCCTGTAGCAATTGTTAAGATTGGTCACACAATGACTCAGGGATTCACTGTAGCCTCTGTAGTAGTGATATGAATTAGTTGCTGGTATTTATTAAAAGGTAGGGAAAAAGTTTTTGCATATACTTCGATTAAGATTGCTGCAACTTTCTGAATGATGTGAATTATTTTTACAGTTATTACTTGAGATTTATCAGGAGAAGAAGTAGCTCATTATCAACCAATGAAATTAGCAGCCATTGAATGACACTATGAGTGACAAACACGTGCTTGATTTAATGCTTTGGCAGTCTTTGGTTCAGTTGATGATGAATGAAAAAATGAAATAAAGTGGAGTTTACACATACCTTATGCACTTTCTCTTATTGTTCACAAGGATATTAATGCTTATGTTCCGTGAATTAATGATCTATTACATTGAAATAAAGATCAATGAATTATTTGAGCAGTAGATAGAATTGAACCTTGAAAGATAGCTATTAATGCCTTAAAAGATTATAAACTAGCTAAAAAAGAAAAAAGAGAAGAAGATGCTGAAAAGTTTCTAGCGCTTTTTAGAGAAAATGAAAAAGACTTTGGTTATGGGTACTTTGATAAGGATAATCTTTGAGAACTTGTTCCGAATATACCATTACTATTCTATGCATTTAGATATATGGTTTCAATGTGATTTTTTATGCTTCTTGTATATTTTCCATGAATGTTATTTCTCTCTTATAGGTGAACTCTTCATAAGTACAAGTATATTCATATGTTTGCTTTACTTATGATTCCACTAGTATATATATGCTCTGAACTTGGTTGGGTAGTAGCTGAAGTATGAAGACAACCTTGGGTTGTATATGAAATGCTGCCAACTAAAATCTGAGTAAGTGCTACAAATTCAACTACAGTTATGGTGACTTTCTTTTGATTTTTAACTATATTTACAATTCTCTTTATAGCTGCACTTAAAATTGCTTTTGCTGAAATAAAAAAAGGTCCATGAATAGATAAAGACTCATAAATCATAAGACACTCCATATGTTTGAAACTCTTACCACATATCAATTACAACAATACCACTGGTCAATCATTTCTTTTGTTTGAGCATGTTTAGTTTTTCTATTTTTTGTTCAATGATGACAAATTTTATCATTACTCTTATCAAAAAATGAAGAAGAAAAAAACATTATTCTAGATAATTCTTCTAAGAGATATGAGCTAACATTTACTGCTTTAGTAATATTTTGATGAGCAATGTTTGCTATCTTTCCATTGTTTTATTCTACAAGTTTTGGAGGTGCATTCTTTGTATGGTTTACACTCTTGTTTCTGTTCATATTTGAAGCAGTCAGTTTTAAATATAGAGTTAAGATGAGTAATTTTCTTTGAGCAAAAACATATGAAATACTATTATTTCTTAATGGTTTATTAGCACCTTTTTTACTCTGAGTGGTAGTATCTACTTTTTTTACATGAGCTAATTTCACTATTAGGAAAGAGAATATTTTAAATCTCTGAGAAGGATCTAAAACTATTTCTTCATGGGATAATGCTTTCCATTGATATGAAGCACTTTGGAATACTGCTCAAGCAGCTTTTTTAAGTAATATTTCACTGTGACTAGCTCTTGTTTTTCTCTCTATTACAATGGCTTTATTAAACTTGTATAAAAATATTCTCCTTCATCCAAATTCTCTTCCTGATTGAAGTACACTTTTTCTTGAAAGAATTAAAAGAGTATTTCCTTGGGCTTGTATAATGTTTTTTATTTTTTTCTGATTTTTCTTTATTAGAACGTTATTAATAGATGGTTTTGCTTACAATCCTCTAACTAAAGAAGTATTTATAGAATCACATAAATATCTTCATAATTTTCTTGATATGCCTCTTCTAGCTTGTTTTTTTGCTCTTTGATTAATATTTATCATGCTATGAGCATGGATGTTTCAGTTTAAGAGATATAATAGGTCATTTTGGATTATGTGAATATGAGTTATTTTTGTTATAGAAAGTCTCTTTCTAGTAGTTTGATTCAATAACACTGTATTTTATCCTTCTATAAGTGATCTACAATCTTCACTGACTATTGAGAATGCTTCTTCTAGTAGATACACATTAGTTGTTATTGCTTATTCAACACTTCTTATGCCTTTTGTTTTATGATACATTACTCGGGTATGGAAACAGATTACTTGAATTCAAATTGAACACTAAAAAAAACAGCTAACAAGCTGTTTTTTTTAGTGTGAATTATTATTCCGATGATTATTGTTTTTTGCTATACAATAATTTCAAGATCTCTCATAACCAGATTTACATGCTAATTTTGTTACTGTTCTATAAACATTTCAGTTCTTACAGTGAATCTTAACATATGCTTTTCAGTTTGTTATGTATTTAGATGAATTTGTATATTTTCAGTTCTTTATATATCCATACTTATAACCATTATACGTTCATGCAGGACAGTTATAACTATAGTTAAAGTTCTGTCTACAAGTCACTCCAAATTTAGAATAACCAGAATCACAACTTACACTAGTAGTAGTAGCAGTTATTCTTCAGTTATTACAGTAAACTTTAGCATAAGAAGTTCAGTTGTTGATGTTTTTAGAAACAGAAGCACTAGATCA
>CALLPO010000136.1 GCA_938015605.1 uncultured Candidatus Altimarinota bacterium
CTACAGAATTGACACATACATTTGCACTGAAGGTATCATCATTTTTGTTCCATGGGTTTGCATTTGCTTGTGGGTAGACCACTAATTTGGTACCTTCTTTGTGATGTCAGAGATTACAGATGAGTGTCGCTCCATCTGCTGAGATTTCTGACTGAGGTAAATAATCTACTCCATCTGCATCTGCTCAGGTAAGACATACTTCTGGTAGTTCTAGCCAAGAAGCTCTTTGTTGCCCATCTATAGTATCTGGAAGTTCAAATACTGCTGTGACGTTTTCTTGATCAGCATCATTTATAGCTATATCCGCTCTATAGGTCACACTATCATTAAGTCTTACGATACCGTTGGTTTGGCATGCATCTTGACCGTTATATATTCAGTTTTCGTTACTTCCATTTCACATATTACTATCTGATCGTGTATATGCATCATCTGTAGTAGGTGCATTGGTATTGTCACCAGTGCAAAAAAATGGATGACCTGGATCGGTCTCTGGGAGTCCATTATCAAATCCTGGTGTTCCATCTGCAAACAAGTCAAAGCTTGCTGTGATACTTGCATCACTAGGATTTGGTGGGGTTTGGAATGCATGAGCAATATTTGCTCATACTCCCTCTACATTTGAGAGAGAATTGGAAGCAGTGTTCTGTATAGTCACAAAACTCCCCAAAAAGGTCTGAGCCAATAACAAGGCTGCAGCGAGTACTCTAGTTGTAATTCAAAAGACGTGTGATGTGTTCATTTTGTTTATATTTTGGAAGATAAAAAACTTCTTATCTTAATATTATTGATAAAATTTAGTTTTGTCAATTTTTTGTGCATCAAAAAAAGAGACAGAAGATGTATCTCTGACTCTTATTATGGAAATCAATAACTTTCACCCTTAGACTTTCAACCTTTCATTTTCCTCACCTGAGCGAGTCTACTCATCTTCCTGATAACTAAACTCTTTTCAGGCAAGCAATTCCTGATAGGTATACAGGATTTGATCTACATTTTCTAATTTTTTGTATTGTTTTCACTTTATTAATTTTTCTTTCAAAGGTTCTATAACATATAATATCCATTTTTCTAACATTCTTTCTGATAGTTCTTGTCAAGGGACTGTATCCATAACATTTCCCCATTTTCAAAACTCTTTTTTTCATAATATGGAAATACTGTATTCATTTACTTTAGTCGCATTAATTGTTCATTTGAAAGTAATATCATCCATTTGAACTAATTCATTTATAAGAAATATATTAATATCTTTAATTTGTTGTAAAAATCATTTTCTTCTAACTTCAGTAATATTTCATTTCAATAAAACTTCTGAATCGACTTTACTTTCCTTTAAATATCTGAAAGGATCTGCTAGTAAAATATATCTTTGTAGATATTCATAAAAGGAAAATACATCGTCCTCTACGAAATAATTTTCTTTCATTTTCTTATATTGCTTTGCTCTCATTCAACTATGATCATCATATTTAGTACAAATAATCACTTCATGCTTAGATTCGAATTTACCATCATCTAATAAAAAAGAGCCATATCATGTGTGTAAAGCAGAATATCATGCTGATGAGTATTCTCACTTTTTAGGTAGATAATAATTTCTTAGTCTTGTTTCTCTAAAAGCATCAACTCAAACCAAACTTGGTAAATAAGCAGCAACTTTATATGTAGCAATAATATTCTTTAGAATTGGTTCCAGTTTCTTTAACAAGACATGCAATTTAGTATTGTTATTATGCATTATGTCTTTCTCAACATCTTGTAATGCTCTATCAAAATCTGGAAAAACTATTTCTATCAAAGATCACGTAGGATCTTCTATATCTCATAGTCAAATCTGTTTTTGATTCATTTTTCTTAATATAGAATCATCTGCCTTCATTCTAAAATTTGTACTTAGGAAAAATGTAAAAAATCAATCTGATTGAGATTGTATGTATGAATCCAAAAAAATTAATTCTTCTTTATCAAAAGATTTTTGGACAGAATCATGAGTAATAATATTTCACAATTCGTTCTCTTTGTCTAAATAAAATTGAGCAACAAAATCATCTAATGAATCGTTCATTTTGAGGGTAAGCGTATTCTTCAAAAAATCTAATTCATCTTTCTTAGTAGCTCAATCAGGCTTATTTACTACAAAAAACTCTGGTCATATAATTTTCACCAATTTATAATACAATTCTCCATAATTATAATTATACAAGGTATAAACAGACTTAATATAATGAAGTAAGAATAAAAAACTCCTTGCTTCTTTAAAAGTATGTTGATTTTTAAGGAAATGGAGTTCTGGTTTCTCAAGCTCAAAAATTCTAAGATTACTATACATTCATTTAAGAAAATCACTCAAATCTCTAGTGGAGTTAATTTTTTTGGATCATTCTACAGTTAGATATTTAGTTAATTCTCAAATTTCATGAAAATGTTTATTTAGATCTGGTATTCAGCTTAAACAATTTCACAGCATATCTAATAAAATACTATCGTCTCAATTATTCTTATTATAGACTTTAATTTCTTTTTCCAAAAAATAAATTTGCTCGTTTAACTTCACAAATAAGTTATGTATATTATTTATTTTTCATGTTTCTTTCTCAGAATAAATATGATCAAGTAAACTGTTTCTAGAAACAATCTCAGAAATTTTCTCACCATCAGATGAATATTCATTCTCTAACTGATCATACACTCTTGAGTTAGCTATTCCTTTAACTTTGTTTGCAAAATCAGTATTTTTTTCAAATTTTTTAACATCTAAAACCTCCTCTTTTTCTAAAGACTTTCTAAAGTTAATCATATTGCTATGGATTTTTGGCATATCGCACTATACTTGACAAAAACAATATTTCAAGACTATTTAAAAAAATCTGTTAAAAAAATCAATTCATAACAT
>CALLPO010000137.1 GCA_938015605.1 uncultured Candidatus Altimarinota bacterium
TATAACCCAATTGAGATTAGAATCATCAAATATTCTAAAAAGAGGACATAATTTTTATGAAAAATACTGATTTGAATCTTATGGTAAAGCTTTTATAAAAACAGTTAATTAATGTTCTATGAAAAAAAATAAAAATACAGAAGCATCAATTTTCTTGTTTAGGAAAATGTGGGAATTTTCAGAAGGGAATAGAAGAAATGTAGTTCTATACATTATTTTAAGTGTTATTGCATTTTCAATATTGTTATTGGAACCAGCTATTTTTGGTATGTTCCTTAATGAACTGCAAACAAATTGAATGTCTGAGGCAAATATTGTGTATCTGATATTTTTGTTATGTTGAGGTGTATTTATTGCAATCATATTTTGGCTTTTTCATTGATTCTCTAGATATTTGGAAAGAAGAAATGCATTTAAAGTGTTAGTTAGCTATAAAAAACACTTGTTTAATAAAGTTCTAAATTTTGATATTTCGTGGCATACAGATAGACAAAGTGGTGACTCTATTGATAAGGTTGAGAAAGCTACAAGGAGTTTATTTACTTTCTCAGAAAATAGTTTTGAGGTAACAGGTTTACTGGTGAGAGCAGTAGGTTCAATATTAGCTCTAATATATTTTAATGCAGGAATATCTTTAGGTATCTTTATAGCTTTATATATAGGACTTTATATAATCTTTAGATTTGATATGAAACTTATACCTTTATATAAGAAAATAAATTCAGCAGAAAATAAAATTTCAGCAAAAATTTATGATAGCCTCTCAAATATAACAAGTATCATTATTTTGAATATAAAAAACTTAGTTATTAAGGATGTTGAACAAAACTTACATCTTCCTGAAGAGCCATATATTAAAAGAGTAATCTTGAATGAAAAAAAGCGGTTTTTTTGAGATGTGTTTTTTACACTCACAACAACTATTCCATTAATTATTTATCTTCTTCTTCATTATAAACAGCACTCAATTATTGAGATTTGAACTATTTCTGCTCTGTATATGTACCTTACAAACTTAAGTAAAGTGTTTTTCTCTTTTGGAAGTATTTATTCAAGGCTTATCCAATATAGAACAGACATTGAAAATGCTGAAGAGATTGAAAATACAGATGTTAATACAAATGCTGAAGATTTAGAAAAAATAAATTTAAAAAAACTAGAATTAGTGAATGCCTGATTTTCATATAAAGGTTTTGAAAAACAGGTTATTGATAACCTAAATTTAGAAATATCCGCTTGAGAAAAAATAGCACTTATTTGAAAATCAGGTTCTTGAAAAACTACTTTCTTAAAACTCCTTCACTGACTTCATAGTCTGAATTCTTGAAAGATAGTTATTAATTGAAAAAAGGAATTAGTAGATTTATCTAGTGTTGATTTGCAAACTATGCTGGTTCCTCAAGAACCAGAACTCTTTGCTGCAAGCATTAGAGAGAATGTTACTTTCTGAATAGATGTATCTGAAAAAGAATTAGACAATTATATTAGAATGGCTTGCTTTGATGAAACAGTTGAACAACTTCCAAATGGATTAGAGAGCAAAGTGAATGAAAAGTGAGTGAATCTGTCTGGGTGACAAAAACAAAGACTAGCTTTGGCTCGTGCATTACTTTTTGCTAAGAAGAAAAAAATTATTCTTTTTGATGAATCAACAAGTTCTGTTGATCCAGAAAATGAAATGAAAATCTATAAAAATATTTTAAAAGAGTTTGATAAGAAAACGATTATTTCTTCAATTCATAAAATGAATTTACTCAAATTCTTTGATAGAATTATTATGTTTGAAAATTGAAAGATAGTGGATGATGGAAGCTTTGAATCTCTACTTAAAAATAATAAAAGTTTTGAGAATATGTGGAAAGAATTTAGTGAATAATAAAAAACTACTCAAGTTGAGTAGTTTTTTATTTCATTCTTTCTTTCACTTTGAGATTATCTTTGAGTAATAAATTTCCAGGTTCTGATAGTATATTTGATATAAGCTTGTCTCAATATTCAAGACGTTTGTAGAAGTCTTCAGTTGAAATGATAGCATACTTAACTTTTCTATTAAAGAAGATACTACTTAAGAAAGCTGAAAATTCACTTCTGTTGATATCTCATATAAGAAAAACATCAAGGAGAGATTTTGTTTCTTTTGTAAGTTTATGTTCTATTTCTTTATTGACAATAACTACTTCAAGATCAATCTTATCTTTGAAATACACTTTGATTCTATCAAGAGGATTATATGATTTAAGAAAAATTTGAACAAATTCATCTGTAAAAGGGAAGTTTGGATTTACTGAAAATATTTTTTTTCTGAGTTCTGTTCTATGTTTTAATAATCATAGGGTTGAAAGATTATCAAGTTCTCTTTTGATAGAATTGATTTGTTCTTCTAAATCTCTTGAAAGTAGGCGCATATGAAAACCATCATTATTTCCAGATTCATATTCAAGTAAGAATTTTTCCAGAAGTTTTGTTCTACAATTTGATCAGAAAATTTTTGATAAATCAAGATTCTTCATTGATTATTTTTGACTTATGTATAAAATATTATAACATAAAATAGAATATACACATTGCTATAAATTGCAAACCAATTTTAGTTTATTACAAAGACTATGAAAATATTTTGAATCCAACTTTCTACTAAAAAATACTCAGAAATTTTTTCTGATATTACAGGTTTTAATACGCAACATATTGTTTTTACTCCAAATCCTGAAATACTTCTCAAGACAAAAAGTGATCCAGAATTTAAAGAATTATTAGACAAAGCTACCTATTTAACTTCAGATGGAATCTGACTCTATATTGCCTTTCAAATTAATGATTCAGAGCATAATGCTTTTGTAGATTTTTTACTGTTACCGTATTATTTCTTCAATCTATTTTTCAGAAGAAATTATTTGTACAAGAAATATTGAGAAAGAATTTGTTGAAGTGACTTAACATGAGATTTAGTTCCATTTGCAGAAAAGAATAATATAAAAGTTACTATTATAGATCCATATTTCCCAAAAGATTTAGCAAAGTGTAAAGCTCAAGAAACTTTTAGAGAAGATTTACTTAAGAAATTTCCTAAATTAGATTTTGATTTCTTTGTATACAAACCAGAAGAAAAAGATGAAATTATAAAGCAGATAAAAAACTCAGATTCTAAAATTCTTTTTTCAACTCTCTGAATGAAAAGACAAGAACAATCAGTGGTTGAAATTATGGGGAAGTGCTACAATATTAAACTTGGTTTATGAATAGGTTCAAGCTTTGATTATTTCACAGGTTTTCAAAAGAGAGCTCCAAAAATTTGGAGAAGTATCTGATTAGAATGGTTGTATAGATTAGCAACATGACCACAGAAAATTGTAAGATTAAAAAGACTATGGTCAGCAATAGTGGTATTTATATGGGAAGTATTTAAGAGTAAAAAAAATGATAAAACA
>CALLPO010000138.1 GCA_938015605.1 uncultured Candidatus Altimarinota bacterium
TAAAACTATTTATTCATTTCACTAACTTTTTCTAGAATTTTTACTAATGCTTTTTCACTACCTTCAGACATTACTTTATTAGTAGTAATATCTTCAAGAATAGATTTTTCACTATCAAGAGAAGCATATAGATCACTTTCAAATTTAGAAATATTTTTTACTGAAACTTCATCAAAGAATCCTTTGGCCCCTGCATATAATGCACATGTTTGTTTAGGAACTGTTACTGGTTCATATACTCCTTGTTTCAGAAGCTCAAGCATTCTTTCACCTCTTTCTAACTGTTTTCTTGTATCCTCATCAAGATCTGATGCAAATTGAGAAAAAGCAGCCAGTTCTCTATATTGAGCAAGGTCTAATTTCAAAGTTCAAGCTACTTTTTTCATAGCTTTAATCTGAGCAGAACCTCATACTCTAGAAACTGAAAGACCTACATCAATAGCTGGTCTTTGCCCAGAATTAAATAAGTTTGAATCCAAAAATATTTGTCCATCTGTAATTGAAATTACATTTGTAGGGATATAAGCAGAAACATCTCAAGCTTGAGTTTCAATAATAGGTAAAGCTGTCATTGAACCACTACCAAGTTCAGCATTTAATTTAGCTGATCTTTCTAGTAATCTAGAATGTAGGAAAAATACATCTCAAGGATATGCTTCTCTACCTGGTGGTCTTCTTAGAAGTAATGACATTTCTCTATAAGCCGCAGCTTGTTTAGATAAATCATCATAAATAATAAGAGAGTGTTCACTGTTTAGCATGAAGTATTCAGCAAGTGCACAACCAGAGTATGGAGCTAAATATTGCATAGCAGCTGGATCAGAAGCTCCCGCTGTTACAATGATAGTATAATCCATTGCTCATCTCTTTTTTAGTTCTTCAACTATTCTAGCAATTTTTCATTCTTTTTGACCAATAGCAACATATACACAAGTTACTCCTTGACCTTTTTGGTTAAGGATAGCATCAATTGCTACTTGAGTTTTACCTGTTTGTCTATCACCAATAATCAGTTCTCTTTGACCTCTACCAATTGGCACTAGTGCATCAACTGCTTTAATTCAAGTTTCCATTGATTCATGTACAGATTTTCTGTCCATTACACCATTTGCTTGTCTTTCAATAGGATAAACAGCATCTTCTTTAATACCCCCCATTCAATCAATAGGATTTCATAAAGCATCAACTACTCTTCCAATAAAGTTTTTTCAAACTGGAATATTTAGAACTTTTCAAGTAGCTTTTACTACTTCTCATTCTTTGATACCTAAATATCACTCTAGTACGATTACTCATACAAAATGATCCTCTAAGTTTAGAGCTACTCATCTAGCTCCACTTGCAAATTCAACAAGTTCATTATAACCGACACTTCTAAGACCAGAAACTTTCGCAACTCCGTCTCAAACATAAAATACCTCACCTACATTTTCAACTCCTGGAGTCAAATCAGCTGAATCTATTTTTGTTTCAATGTCACTTATAATACTCTTTAATAAGTCATTTGACATATAATTCTTTATATTAAATATAAATTATTTAATTTGATTGATTGCCATTGAAAGACTTAAATCAACCATATCATCATTTCTAAAGATTTTAATTCCTCACTCTATTTCATCATTTTGTATAAAAACTACCTCTGTTTGTTTAGGAGAAGTTCAAAATGCTTTCATAAAAGCTAAATCGGCTTGTTTCCAAGCTGAGTCTTTTCATTGAGAGCTTGTGTATTCCACTTTATAAGAGTGTGTCCCATCAAGTTCTCTGTGAAAAAGGTCTTTTCATCTCTTTCAAATTTTAGCAGTTAATCATGAATACAATTTTAATCATTTTAAAATTGCCTTCAGATCTCATACTTTTAGATTATCTAATTTTTCCATAATATTGTTTATAGAATTACTTCATTAGTTCAATTTCTTTTTCTACAAATTCAGCTGAAATTTTTTCATCACCAAATAACTTCTTGTTAAATTTTAATACTAAATTAACAATATTTCATTTAACATCACTAAGCATTGAAAGTTTTTCTTTTTCAACTTCTTTTTTACCAGATTCAACAATATCTTTTGCCTCTCATTCAGCTTTTTCAATTATTGAATTCTTTTTGTTCTTTGCAATAGTTTCAGCTTCAGAAATAATTTCATCAGATTTTTTTCTAGCCTCTTTTAAAAGAGAATCTCTTTCTTCAGTCGCCCCTGCAACTAATGCATCAATATTTTTGTAATCATCTTCTAGTTTTTTTTGTTTATCTTCCCACTTATCTAGATAAGCTAGATAAGGGATGAAGATAAATTTTTTAAGTACCCATAAAACTAAAAGAAGAATGACAAATTGAATAACAAAAGTATCTACTGATACAAATCCACTCATTTTTTATTCTTTTAAGAAGTACAATAATTACATAGCAAAACCTATAATAAAAGCGATTACTAATGCATAAATTGCAACAGCCTCAGCAAATGCAATATATAAAATTGCTCCACTTTGAATTTTCCCTGCAGCATTAGGGTTTCTACCAATTGCTTCAAGAGCACCTTTACCTATCATACCAATACCGATTCAAGGTCCAATAGCACCAAAACCAATAGCTAAAGCCATTGCTAACTCTTTATAGTTAGTAGAAGTAGCTCTTGTAAAATCAACAACATTTGCTAGTTCTTCAGGACTAGTAGTTTTAAGTAATTCTAATAATTCATTCATACAATTTATCTTTATAATATAAAATACAAATTCAGTAACATTATTTAAATTCAAATAATGTTACCACATCTAGATTTTATTTTAGTGTTCTTCTCTTGCTTGTCATATATATGATAAGGCTAACAGAGCAAATACTAATGCTTGAACGATAGCAACAAATAATTCAAAGAACCAAAATGGAATAGAGAGGAATCTTCAGAATTCAAACAGATTAGCTGTCATCAGAACTCATAGGTATGATATAACTCAAATTAAAACAATTCAAGCAAAGATATTTCAGAATAACCTCAATGATAGTGATGCAACTGTAGAACCTATACCAATAAAGTGAAGCCAACCTACAAATACATTTATACACTTTTGAGCAATTCAATCTCCTGTAAAGTTAAAGAGAAATGATTTTGCATACGACCATCCTCAATGAGTTTTAACTCATACTCCTAGAAATACAACCACTACCAGTAATGCTAAAGCAACCGTAGTATTTAAATCAGAATGAATTGGTCTTAAGTAGTAGAACAAATCTCCACTAATTGAACTGCCAACCCAATCAATAACTAATCCCCAAAGGTTTCATAAGAATACAATCAAGAATAATCAAACAATTAATGGGAAGTATTTTCTAGAAAAAGTCTTATCATTAGAGAAAGCAGATCTTATTTGTTCATCAGCTAGTTTGATAAAACTTAAGAAGAATGTTCTTAACTTAGATTTTTTCTTACTTTTCAATGCTCTATTAGCCATAATAGCTATAGCAAGGATAATAAAGAAAAATATGATGGTAGAAAAATTTGTATTAGAAATAATATTTCCAAATGATTCAATTCTTTCTCCTTGTAATTGTGGGATGTGTGGTCAAGTAGCAGACATTATTATTTGTTGTTAATATTATCATCAGATTCTTCTAAATCTGTTTTTGGACTTATATCATTAATAGTTTTGAGTGAACCTTTGAAAAAAAATATTGAAATAACTACTAGTGAGAAAATACTCAATATAAGAAAAACAATTTTATACAAAGTTCATGATTCAAAAATCAAATCGAGTATATATCAAACACTTAAAAATGCAAATAAATTTAATGCAATGATAAGCGTGTATTTCCCTAGAATTTTAAACATTATTGTTATAGTTTTCAAAAATACAAAAGATAGTTATATTTATTTTTGAAAAAAAATCAAAACAAAAATATTGTAAAAAATAAATATGTATAGTAAAATGGGATTAATAAATTACTAATTACTAAAAAATGACTGAAAATATTTACAACCTGACTATCTTTAAATGAATAGATAGAGATACTATTAACTCGATTATTAAAAACTGTGAGGAAGAAAACTTTGCAGCATGAGAAACAATAGTAACTCAAGGTGAAAGCTCAAATGGAAAATGATACATTATTAAACATGGTAATGTCAGAGTTTCAATCAATGATCAAAAGGTAGTTGACCTAAATGAGTGAAACATTGTTTGAGAAATTGCCCTTCTTAATGAAGAAGAAAGAACAGCAACTGTTGAAGCAATAAGTGACACTCAAATGATTATACTTACAATAGATGATCTCATTGATATGATTAACAATGATGAAAACAAAATCAATAAAGAGATTATGAGAAGAATTGAAGAGAATTTAGAGAATAGTTAAGGTAACAAATAAATGAAGAATACTACTGATAAAAAATCTATTGAAAATGAATATAGCTGGGACTTAACTGAGCTATATTTTTTAATGGAAGAAAGTGATAATTTTGAAGATTACTTAACATCTTTAGTAAATAAAAACTCTATAGATGAATCCTATGTACTCAATATATTAGGCATAAAGACTATTGAAGATTTGAAATCAAGTGGTTATGTAAATGAAATAATTTGATTATTACCATATGAAAATATGGAAGAAAAATTTAAAATACTATGAATTAACAGTTTATCTAGTTTTAAAAAAATAATCCACACTCATTTTGATCTTTATGAAGATATAATTGAAGCACAATTTTTGTGAAAAGAAAGAATTTTCCAAGAACATTTAAAAAAGATATTTTATTCAACCTTAATATTCTTTTGAAACATAGAAAAAAATGACCTAAAGAAAATTCTTAAAAATGATTTTTTTGTTACATTTCTTAAAACTATTTCACAAGAAAATCTTCATTTCATTTTAATACATTATAATGTTAATTCCATTGATAGATTCATCAACTTATTAAGTTGATGAATCTATAGCGATTTTATGTATTATTCAGATGACAAGAATTCTAATAAAAAATTATTTTTAGAAAGATATGCCAAAGATCTATGATTAATCTGAGATATTCTATCTGATGAAAATATAGAAATGAGATATTTATTAGAGAAATGAAAAAATTATAATCTTATTCAGTTATTCAAACAATATAGTTCATTAAGAGAGTTATACATAACTTTTAAGAAAAAAAATCATAATTTATTAAAAAGGTCTGCACAAAATGATACAGAAGATAATTTTAAGAAAATTTTAGTAAAACAATTTTTATGACAAAATTCAAAAGAAGATAATGAAAATCTAAATATAGAATTTAATACTAAAAATTGAGGATGAGCATGTGCAGATTCAGATATACATAATTTAAATATTCTTACATGATTACAACAAGAAGAACCTGTTTATGTACTGAATAATAATATTCTCATTGGCTACATAAAAACATGAGAGGTACTTGAACAAGATTCAAAGAAATTTTATAGAATTTGAGACCATACCCTAACAATATTAACTGATCAATATGAGGAAGGTGAACTACTCTTAATTAAATGATGAGTATATCATATTGAAGATGTAGAAAGGTTTTTGAAAGTAAAAAAAATTGAACTTAGTAATTTAACTATCCCTCTGAATATAAATTATTTAAGAACACTCAATATCAACAGTAATTTTTTTGACAATTTTAGAGAGAGTAAAACAAAATAAAAAATGCCCTCGGCATTTTTTTATTTCTTCAAAATTATTTTTTGATTCTTCTTCCCTTTTCTAATAAGCAGTACTCCTTTTTCAAGAAAAGCATTTGCAATATCAAATTGAAAATCTTCAATCTTTTCTTCATTAACATAAATAGCTCATGATTTTACTGAATTTCTTGCCTCTCAGTTTGATTTAGCAAGACCTGAGGTAACTATAGTTTCAAAAAAGTTTTCGTTATTATACATGAAGCCTCACATAGCATTTTGAAACATTCCAAGTTCTTCTTCATCAAGTTTTTCAAGTGTTGAAAGTTTATCTTCACTCCCAAACATGAACTCAGTAATTTTCACTGCTGTATCTGCTTCTTTAGCTCCATGGACTAATTCTACAACTTTGTAAGCTAGTAGTTTTTGACCACTTCTATTTTCAGGACTTCCCATGTGTTTTTCAACTTCTAAATCTATATCCTCAGTTTCAATAAGAGTTAACATTTTTAGAAACCTTGATATATCAGAATCTGCTGTATTCATGAAATATTGATATAGTTCATATGGACTTGTCTTGGTTTTATCTAACCATAGTGCATTTCACTCAGATTTTCAAAATTTTTTCCCAGTAGAATCTGTAATCAATGGCCATGTAAGAGCATACGATTCTCAGTCATATTTTTTTCTGATAATTTCTGTACCTGTTACTAAATTCCCCCATTGATCTTGTCCTCAAATTTGAAGCATCATATCCATGTCTTTGTACATCTTTGCAAAGTCATATCCTTGTAAAAGCATATAACTAAACTCCGTATAAGAAATACTTTGCTTCGGGTCTTCAATTCTTTTTTTCACTGTATCTTTAGACATCATTACATTTATAGTAATGTATTTTCAGACTTCTCTTAAAAAGTCTAGATATCACATATCTTTATAAAAATCTTTATTATTTACAAAGTCATATTTAAAACTATCTCCAGTGAGAGTTTCAAGTACTTGTAAAACATCAGAAATTTGTTTTTCAATTGCTTTTTGATTATCAGCAAGAGCCTCTTCACTTAAGAAAGTTCTTTCTGAATCTTTTCAACCTGGATCTCAAATCATCCCTGTAGCTCAACCAGTAAGTGCTGTATACTTATTCCCTCTTCTCATAAGGTGAATAGAAACCATGAAACCTATGAAGTTCCCTAGGTGAAGTGAATCAGCTGTTGGATCAAATCCACAATAAAAATTCTTTCATCATTCATCAAGTGCTTCAAATAATTTATCATTAGATGATTGGAATAAAAGACCTCTATCATCTAACTCTTGTTTAAGTGGTTTCATATTTTATAGATATTTTTAATGAAATTAATTTTATTAAAATGACAAAAAATAGCAAACATTAGTTTTAAATTGTGCAATTTAAAAAAAGATATGTTAAAATATTTATATATTTAAATATAATAAATAAATAATAAAAAATGGACTTACCAGATGAAGTAATTGAAGCCTTTCCTCAGGCCAAAACAATTGAAGAAAAAGATGGAAACATAGAAGATAATGCAGCATTAGTAGAAGCACTTCCAGATGTTGCTGCTACAGATTTAGAATTCAGTAAAGTAGAGACAGCACAAATCACAGAAGAATTAATTAACTGAAATGAAAAAGATTTAGTAACTGCTGATTTTGTTGGAGAAAAATCTGTTCATATTCAACAAGACTCTGTTCCTACTAAAGAAGTAAAAATAAAACAAGCTCATGCTGATGTTGTTAGATATAACCTAAGAATAAAAGATATTCTATCAAATGAGTCAGCAAAAAGCTTTGATTTAAATTCACTAAGTAATAGGCAAGTTATTGATTTAGTAAAAGAAATTAGTTGAGAAACTAAGATTTGAAATGCCCTTAAAAATCAACAAAACCTTACTAATAAAGATAAAACAAGATTCCAATGAATGACTAATAGTAATAGGCCTTTTGTTGATGGTTTTTATTATACTTTATGAATAAAAATACTTGATTTTGTTATTAAACAAAATTATAAAAAAGCTCATAATGATAACATAATTCAAAACAAAAAACTAGAAGAAAAGCAGGATCAAGTTCATGGTACTATACTCGATTTAAGAATATCATGACTATATAAAATACTATGAGTAACAAAAGAAGAATATTCTGAAACCATGGCTGGTTTACCTCTCAATAAACATCAGGAGATAAGTAAAATTCAAATAGAAATAAATAAACATAAAAATTATGACACCCTAAAACAAAATGACATTGAAAAAATGACTGATGATGAAATAGGTAATGTGCTCAATGCTCTGATTTGAGCATATTATTATTCAAATCATTGAAAAGCTTTAAATAATGGATCAGTAAGAGCGGATATTTATATATTGTCAGAGATATTTGAACTTGCAACAATTGAAGAAATATACAATCAGGAGGCAAAAGAATTAAACATTTCTTTATGTAGAAATAAATTAACTCAAAAACTTTCATCTTTAGAAAAGCAATATCCAGAAATCATTTGAAATCAAGCATACCTAAGAGATTTGAGAAATACCTTTCTTATACTCTCTGAAGAAGAAAAAGAGGCTCTTTATGAAAAAATGGTTCAAGTATGTGAAGAAAATGAGTTACTCTTCCAAGATGTATTCTGAATTCATTGAAATAAAAAAGTTCAAAATTATACTATTGATGATGTTATTCAATGAAAAGTTTTTGAAAAACTCATTGCATTAAGTGATTCCGAAGAAATCATTGAAATGGTTGAAAAAAACATTCCAACACTTAAAGATGCTCATGCATTATTAGAAATGGTTGATGACTGATGATTTACACGTAATGAAATTAAGGTTGATTTTGAAACACTTAATAACATACAACAAACATACCTACTCACAGTATTAGATCTAGATTCAATCTCAGATATTAAAAGAAAAAAAGAAAAATCTAAAGTTGAAACTCAAACACAAATTAGTAAATATAAAGAAGCATTAAAATATAAAAGAAGAATTTCTTGAAGAAATATCTTAAAAAAGGATATTAAACATATTGCTTTACAGGCACTCTCTACAGAGGATAAGAGACTATTTCTTGATAGCGCTTTTGCTTGAACAGTAACAAACTGAAGTATTAATTTTTTTCAAGTAAGGCTAAAAATTTTAGATAAACAAACTCCTGATGGGATTGATTATAAAAATTTTAATGAAAAGTTCTCAGCTGAAAACCCAAGTTTTACAAACTTGGAAAATGATTTTATAATTGAATGTTTTCTATCTAACAAATCTTCTTTATAGGGATAATTTTCTCTCAATCATACCTGATAACATTAGTGATTTTTTCACCATCATAAATAAAGTAGTTTTTATCTATTTCTAAATCAAATTTTCAAA
>CALLPO010000139.1 GCA_938015605.1 uncultured Candidatus Altimarinota bacterium
TTACTCCAGTCCTCATCAACTACATCTATATAGTTTATTATATTTAATACTAATCTTTCTTTGGATCTGATATCTCATTTTTTTATTCTTTTAATAGGAGTGGATTTTAATTCTACTCATGCTTCTGGAAAGTCAGCTTGGCTTATGTTATCAAGTTCTTTTCAAAAATAATAAACCTCTAGCAGTTTTCATAATCATCATTTAATATAATCTACATTTTTTATTTCATTTGGTAAAAAACTTGAATAAGTTTTTCAAATTAATAATTTTGCAAACTGCTCAATTGATTCTGGAGATGTTTTATCATAAGTAGACATAAGTATTTTAGTTTAAAACATTGTAGAAATTAATAATATGCCATTTATATTCTATGTAAAACTTTTTTTAGATGTATATTAACTTCTAATTTCCCCACAAACAAAAAACACACTCTAATCAAAAAGTGTGTTTTATTTTTTCATTCTTATTACCCTCTTGGTGGAGGCCCTCTTCTCTCACTCTCACTTGCATCACATTCAACTCCTCCTTCTTCTGAAACACACCCATATTCTCAAGTGTAACATGCAAGAAATTAATTAGAACCTACTGCTGCTATATGGTAGTGAGATAATGAGTATTGTAAATTTTATGTAAGTATCTCTTTTTATGTCACACTTTTTTGTTTATTTTGTTATAGTAAGTACACTCTATAATAAGTGTAATTATTATTTAATATGACATTATGAAAAAAATAATTTTCAGTCTACTCATTCTTGTAGTAAGTATATCAACTGCTAGAGCTAGCTTTATGTTTCAAGAAATTGATCCAATTTGCAGTATATCATGAACAACTCATACATATTTTCCTTGAGAGGTAAGTGATACCAGCTCTTGGAATATACCAAAAGCATATGATTGAGAATGTGATAAAACACCTGAGTTATCTCAAAAGAAAAAAGAAATGGTATACAATGTAATGCTAAAATTCTTTAAGAAACAAGACTATATATGACCAGTATATTGAGAAAATGCTTGATATGGTTGAAATGATACTCTCAATCCAGAAGGACAAAAATTTATAAAAGATAAATTCTTCCCTGCAGTCATAGATTTTATAGAAAAAGAGAGAGCAAAAACTACTCCTAATTTAAGAAATATTGCTCTAGTAAATACCATGGTAAAAACTATAGGTTATGATTATTTTCTTACAAAAGCACAATAATTCTCAAAATAAAAAGCACACGTATACGTGTGCTTTTTTATCTGTATTAAATGGTAAATGTATTACTAGATTTTATTATGTTTATCCATTTCTTTCTTCCACTGTTCAATATTAACTATCTGCTCCACACTGCATCATATCAGACATATTTTCTGCTTTCTCAATACAAGGAAGCATTTTCTCAAATTCATCAATTCATCCTTTTATTTCTACCAAAGTTTCTTCCCTAATTTCATTACTCCATTCAAAGTCATCATCATCTTCTTCATCTACAAACATTTCACTTAATCATAACTTTTCAGCTAACTCTTTTGTTTGTTCATTACATTTTACTGCATCACTTTTACTCTTTGCTCCTTTTAGACATTCTTGACTTGCCTTCAAAATTTCTAAAAGTTTTGGCATTTGTACTTTTGATTTTTCTAACTGAGTTTGGATAGTCTCTGAACTATTTATAGAATCTAACATAGCAGCTTTAGCTTCTTCCTCAGTCATATCTCATGATTCTAATTTTTGAGAAATATCTTCAACATCATCCTTCATTTCTTCTTTTATTTGTTTTTGTATAGCTTCTTCTGATTGTGTAATAACTGGTGTATCTTCTACAACTTCTTTTTTACCACAAGATGATATACTCATAAGTAATGCTATACTCACGAAAATTAATAATAATTTTTTCATAATATAATAATTTAAAATATAAAGTTGAACTCTCTCAGTACTTTATCAAATCTATCCACTTACTCACACAAAGTTATAATCAATAATTATACATTACAACATTGTACCTATCATTATATCCTTTAATATTTATTGTCAAAGCTATGTTAGTGAGTTTTATACCTTAATACCTAATTTCTTTAAATCTTTTTGAAAATTTTCCATATCTGTAAACAAAAATGCTTTTATCCCTTCCCCATTAGCAACATCAACATTGCATTGTAAGTCATCAAAAAACACAATTTCTTCTTTCCCAATTCACTCATCAAGCAGAGTCTTTTTTATATGATACCAAAACTCAGGTAAGCACTTTCTTACTCACACATAGCATGATATAAAATATCAATCCATAATATTTTTAAAATTAAGTCACTCTAGCAAAAACTGTGCTCTATTTTCTTCTTGATCTGTTCACAGGTAACATTTAATTCATAGTGCTTGAATTTTTGGAATGAGTGAAACAAGATTTGTATCAAGATACTGTTTTTCAAACATAAACTGCTGCTTGAAGTATTCTTCTACTCATTGTTCCCATCAAATTCTTTCCAAATAAGGAACAATTAATTCTACTGCTTCCCCTTTTCACTCTGCACATAAAGTATTATCATCACCATAATATTCATTCATTATTTTTACTGCATTTTTATATCCTCTATTTTGAAGCTCCTGAGTAAAATAATGAGGTACTTGAATAAGCACTTCATCAACATCAAAAATTATCGCTTTTATTATCATTAGCTACAGTTGGTAGTTTATATTTATTTTCATTATATCAAAAAACACACCAAATACTAGTGTGTTTAATTTTTTTCTTAAATGGCAGTCCCACTAGGAATCGAACCTAGAGTACGGGATTTGGAATCCCGGGTTTTAACCGTTAAACTATGGAACTAAATTTCTCTCTTAAAGAGAGAAATGTTTCTTATATACTGTATCTTTTGAAAGATGTAATTGAATCTTCACCTATAAAATCTTTAACTTTTTTAGAAGGGTCAATCACAAATGATTGTTCTAGTAAAGAAATTTCAGATTTGAATTTTCCCATTTTACCTTCAATAATTTTAAGTAAAACATTTTCTGGTTTATTACCCATTTTTTCATCATTTTTCATAATTTCTAGTTGAAGAGTTTTTTCTTTTTCAACAACTTCTTCAGAAATTTCATCTGATGATAAATATTCAGGATTAGCAGCAGTAACATGCATAGCAACTTGCTTAGCTGCTTCACTATCAGTTCCTTCTTTAGCAACAATAAGAGCTGCTAATTTACCATTTGAATGAACATATCCAGCAGCAACACCACCTTCAACAATACTATATTCTTGAATTTGTAAATTTTCACCTAATTCTAAAGCATAGTCTCCATTAATAAGTTCTTGAGCAGCTTCTTTAGAATCAGCTCAATTTTTCTTAAGATAGTCCATAATGTCAGACATCATAGATTTAAATTTATCTGAAATAGCTAGAAAATCAGTTTCACAACTAATTGATAGAACAAAAGCTTTACCACCATCTGTATCAATTTTGATTGCTCCCTCTAAAGTTTCTCTATCAGCTTTTTTAGCAGCTTTAGCTAAACCTTTTTTTCTAAGCTCATCAATAGCTTTATCCATATCTCCATCAGTTTCAACAAGTGCTTTTTTACACTCCATCATCCCAATACCAGTTCTTTCTCTAAGTTCTTTAACTTGAGCAGCTGTAATTGCCATATTTTTATAATTATTTTATAATTTTTCTTTTACTTTTTTTTCCATTTCATCTATATAATCTATTTCTACTTTTTCACCATTATATGTTTTATATCATAAGAATGCTGAAATTCAAATATATACTACAAAAAGAATTCCTGACATAAGCCATCATAATATCAGATTAGCAATCAGATATACTCAAAGCAATATCATTCAATACTTTATGTTCTTTTTTAGAGTGTCTGTTTTTTTATTTTCAGCAAAAAACATAACTATTGCTCCAAAAGGGACATAACACATTGCATTCTTAAAGTTTTCAGAATTTGTCTTTGTTGATTCTTCTTTTTTTGTAGTTGTCATAAATCTAATAGATAAAAATTAAATTATCACTATCAGTATAGAGATAATTTAATTTTTTAAAATTTTATTTTTCTTCTTTTTTAGCTTCAGTTTTTTTAGCAGGTGCTTTTTTTTCTACTTTAGCTTCAGTTTTTTCTTCTACTTTTTTATCTTCTTTCTTTACTACAGCTTTTTCTTCTTTTTTAGCAGCTGGTTTAGCAGCAGCTTTTGCTAGAGGTTTTTTGTGTTCCATTTTTTTGAAACCACCACCTTTAACAGGAGCTCCTGATGATTTAACTACCCCCTTTAGTTCTGCTGCAATATATTCAATTGATTTAATTGAATTAGTATTAGCAGGAATTAAGTTTGTAACTAAGTCTGGATCAGTATTAGTATTAGCTAAAGCATAACAAGGAAGATTTAAAGATTTAGCTTCTTTTACTGCTTGAAGTTCGTATCCTCCATCAACAACAAAAACTATATCTGGTAATCTTTTCATTTCTTTAACCCCTTTAAAAGCTCTATCAAGTTTTTCTAATTCTAGAAGTTTGTATGCTTTTTCTTTTTTTGTAAGCATATCAAGAGAACCATTAGAAGATTCTTTTAATAATTGAAGGTATGTAGCAATTCTTTTTTTAATTGTTTTAAAATTAGTAAGAAGTCCTGGTACCCATTTTTCATTAACAAAATAGTTATTTGTTTCAACAGCAAGTGTAGAGAATGCATCTCTAGCTTGAAGTTTAGTAGAAACAAATAATACTTTTTTCCCTTGTTTAGCTAATTCAGATAATTCAGCTTTCACTGCAGTAATTTGAGAAGCTGTTTTAATAAGGTTGAATACATGAACACCATTAGATGAACCGTAGATATATTCTTTCATTTTAGGATTCCAGTGGTTTGTTTTATTACCAATATGTAATAGGTTTTCAAACATAGAATTTAATTCTTTCTTATCCATTTGTATTTGATTATTATTAAGCAAAACAACAATTGTTGTTTTTATAAGAAATATATCTGTGTCTTATTAAGAATAATAAGACTTCCCAGAGATATTTTATTGAACTATTTTTCTTCTTTTTTAGTTTCAGTTTTTTTAGCAGGTGCTTTTTTAGCTGGAGCTTTCTTTTCTTCAGTTTTAGCTTCAGTTTTTTTAGCAGCTGGTTTTTTAGCTGGAGCTTTTTTCTCTTCAGTTTTAGCTTCATCTTTTTTAGCAGCTGGTTTTTTAGCAGCTCATTTAGGAGCTTCTTGAAGTGCTTTTAGAGAAAGACCAATTCTTTTCTTTTTAGGTTCAAA
Organism: uncultured Candidatus Altimarinota bacterium; assembly: GCA_938015605.1. Classification (GTDB taxonomy): domain Bacteria; phylum Patescibacteriota; class Gracilibacteria; order BD1-5; family UBA6164; genus CALLPO01. The sequence goes on from CALLPO010000139.1 coordinate 5,244, forward strand.
GTTAATAATTTTAGCTTGAACACTTTCACCAACTTTAACAAATTCTCTAATATCTTTAACAACACCGTGTGAAATTTCAGATAAGTGAATCAACCCTTGAATACCTCAATCCATGTCCATAAATGCACCAAATTGTGAAATTCTAGAAATAGGAGCTTCAATAATATCATTAAGTTTACATTTTTTAGCAAGAACATCCCAAGGATTTTCTTGAAGTCTTTTCATTGATAGAGAAATTTTATCTGAATCAAGTCCAATAACTTTAACCTTAACTTTCATACCAACAGTAGCAAATTTAGAAGGATCATTAACATGTCCCCAATCAATTTCTGATACATGAACTAGACCTTCTAGACCATCAAAAGTTACGAATAGACCATATGAAAGAATACCAGAAACAACTCATGTAACTGTATCTCCTTCTTTAAG
>CALLPO010000140.1 GCA_938015605.1 uncultured Candidatus Altimarinota bacterium
ATAGGAAATAATATTAGCGTTGTATTGTATTTCAAGAGCTTCAGCATGTTGTCAGTGATTTCTCCATGTTGGGTTAATAATTTCTCCTCACATATATCAGGCTTCAGTATCTATTACTCAATCTAAGCCGCGAAATAGTTCTTCAAGTCACCAAAAACAGCCTCAAGCTAGATATGCTTTTTTTGTTTTCATACTATTATTATTTATTTGCTACAAATTTTAGTGACACTGAATTTACACAGTGTCTTGTATTTTTAGGAGTAATCCTTTCTCAATGAAACACATGTCACAGGTGTCACTTACAGTTATTACAAACTATCTCTACCCTTCTTCAATCAGCATCTTCTACTCTTTCAACTGCTCAAGGCATTGATTCATCAAAACTTGGCCAACCACAACCAGAATCAAACTTAGAATTTGAGCTGTAGAGAGGTTCATTGCATTGTTTACAAATATACATTCACGGCTCACTATGTTCATTGAATTCTCAACTCCCTGGCATTTCAGTTCACTTATTCAAGATTACTCTTTTTTCTTCACTATTTAATTCATTATATTTTGTCATAATATTTTTATTATCAGCTATATTTTATTGAAATGTTTTTACATATTCTCAGTACCCTTGCTCTTCTAAATCATCAACAGAAATAAATTTCATAGCAGCTGAATTCATACAGTATCTGAGTCATCATTTATCTTCTGGGCCGTCAGTAAATACATGGCCAATATGAGCTCCTGATTTTTCTCAAACAATTTCTGTTCTTTTTGAGAATAAAGTATTATCTTCCCTTTCTCATACACTATTTATAGCAATAGGTTTAGTAAAACTTGGCCAACCAGTTCATGATTTGTATTTATCAAGACTTGAGTATAGAGGTGTTCCATCAATAATATCTACATATATTCACTGCTTTTTATTATCCCAGTATGGATTATCAAAAGGTGTTTCAGTTCATCCCTGCTGAGTGACTTTATATTGTAATGGAGTAAGTCTAGCTTTTAACTCTGCTTGAGTTTTTCAAGTGCTACTCTCTAATTTTTCTGCCTGTTCACTCCAAACATCTTCTTTGAAATCAGCTCTCCCACTTCCCTTTTCATATGTTTTGTATTTGAGCGTTTGTTTTTTAGCATAGTCTTGGTGATACTCTTCAGCATCATAAAATGGTGTAGCTTTTATAATACTTGTGACAATTGGCTTATCAAATTTCTTTGAATCACTGAGTGCTTTTTTTGAAGCTTCAGCTATAGCTTTTTCTTCATCATTAGCATAATAAATCGCTGTTGTATAATGAAATCACCTATCTGCAAATTGTCATTCTGGATCTGTTGGATCTATTTGAGTCCAGTATAATTCTACAAGTCTTGGATAGTCAATAATTTCAGGGTCATAAATTACTTTTACTGCTTCTCTATGTCCAGTTTTTCAGGTAGAAACAAGATTGTAATTTGCTGTTAATTCCTTTCATCAAATGTATCCACTTACTGCATCAAATACTCCTTCTTGTCATTCATAAATTCACTCCATGCACCAAAAACATCCTCATGCAAAATAAGCAAATTCAAGACTTTCTTGGTTGAGTGGTTGTCTTAAAACTTCATTTTTATCATGAAAAATATTACATGAACTGAGAAGAAGTGTTGCTGCTAGAAATAGAATAATTTTTTTCATAAAAAATACTGCTAGATAATAATATATAACAGTATAATAACTTTTTATCTTAAATGAAACTTAAGCTATTCAGATAGAAGAAATTCAACTACACTATCCATTTTTTCATAAGCTCCTTCTCCAAAATGCACATACTTAATTATTCACTGCTTATTGATAATATATTGAGCTGGCCAATATCTATTTTTGTAATTCTTCCAAGTAGCAAAATCATTATCTTGAACTACACTATAAGTCAGTCCATATTTTTCAACTGCCTTTTTCACGTTTTCAATCTTTCTTTCATAAGCAAATTCAGGTGCATGAATTCATAAAATTACTAATCACTCATCTGCATATTTCTCATGAAGTTCTTGCATATGGTCAAGAGTTCTAATACAGTTAATACATGTATATGTCCAAAAATCTATAAACACTACTTTTCACTTTAATTCTTCTAGACTTTTAATCTCTTCACCATTTATCCAATTAGATAATCAGATAAGATCTGGTGCTTTTAGATTTTTGTTTAAGAGTTTTTCTCACTCAGATTTTTCTATAATTTTAATCTCTATTTCATTTTTAAAAGATTCTGCTTGTTCATTCTCTATTCATCATACTCAAGTAGGTTGTTTTTGTTGTTCTAGAGAGCTTTTTGTCTTATTTACTTCAGAAATACTATCAATAGATTTTTCTCCACTCTCACAAGAGATTAATACAAAACTTAGAAAAATGAGTAGAACTAATTTTTTCATAAAAAAATACTGTTATATAATATATAACAGTATTCTAATCATTTCATTTAAGTAAAACTTAAATTACTCACCATAAACATCAACTTTATCAAGAATTTTAGATTCAATTTGAGTTACATCAAAGTATCCACTATCAAGAACAGCTGTTTCAATAACCTTATCGTATCCAGAGATTATAGCTATTCATACAGCTAAGAATAATACTCATAGTATTTTCTTAAACATACCATTTGGGTTACTTGCCCATTTAGCCTTTGATATAAATCTTTGTCCAAGTTTAGCAATGAGTAGTAATACCACTGCTAATCATAGAACATATGAAATTAGATTAATCATTCAAACAGCAAAGCTTGCTGGAAGAATAACTGCAAGAATAACTGCATATGTTGGACTACAACTAGCAAAAACAGGACCAAGTGATATTCAAAGCATTATTGTTCAAAATAATCATTTTTTTTGAGCACTTTTTCATAAGTTTTCATTAGATTTTCCTGCAAATCAAATTTTTGTAGAAAAGTTTTTCCAAAGGTTTGGAAA
>CALLPO010000141.1 GCA_938015605.1 uncultured Candidatus Altimarinota bacterium
ACTCTCAGTCATCTAATTATGTTAAAGATATTATCTGAACAAAAAAAATGTATTTAAGTGATTGATGAAAATACTATTCATATAACTTTTCTAACTATATATATTTTAGTGATCCATTTTGATTCTATGTTAAAGATTTAGAAAATAAATGAGTCAAATTAGGTAATATGGTTTTATATATATGAGATGATAAATCTTATAAATTTATAACTCATTATTCTAAAGTTGATTTAATTAGCTCAAATATTGCTTATTGAGTTACTGATAAACACATTTTTTTGCAGCACCTTGTTAATGATAAGTTGTATCTTTGATGAAATACAGATACTGATTTTATAATGCTTAAAAATGAAGTTAAGAAGTTAACTCATAAAAAAACTGATGAAGAAAAGATCAAAATTCTTTATAATTGGGTTTTAGATTCACTAAAATATACTCAAGAAATTAACATTGATGATAAAAAAATCTTTTCATGAATTTTGAGTTACAAGAACAGTGAGGGAGTCTGTGAAGGATACGTTAAACTCCTATCATATGCACTAATGTACTCATGAGTAAGTGACACAGAAGTTATTAGGTGAGATGTTGTTGATGCACAAGATTTCCCTAAAATAGGGCATGCCTGGATGAGAATTTGAGATAAATATTATGATCCAACCTTTGATGATCCAATCGGAAATACTAAAACTAAAACTGTAGCTGAATATAAATATTTTTGACTTCCAAGAGACTTATTATATGCAAATAGGTTTGATTATTGAACTACACCAGAATTATTAAAAACAAAATCATTAGAATTCAGAACTAATTTCATAAATCAAAGACTATCAAGACTTGAAGATAAATATAAAACATATAATTATCTAATACTAGAATGAGTACACTTTAATAAAAACAATTGATTAGAGGTTGGAGAAAAAATTGATATTGATTCTGCAAAAAAGATATTAACATATTGAGAAGTTTTTGAAAATAAAAATTGAGAGTTAATAATTAATATTGATGGTAAAATAAAAAATATTACTAAATTGCAATATTATATAGTTGATGATACTAGTATTTGACAACTTATTGAACAAAAAAACTACAACACTAAAGGTTTATATCTATTTAAATGGAATAAGCTAGATTGAGAAAGTGAATATAGAGTGTGATTTGATGTTATAATTAAATAAAGATAACTATGCAAGAAGATTTCTACAAACAAAATTATAAAATACTCAATGATGCTCAAAAAGAAGTAGTAGAGCAAATTCATGGACCAGTTATGGTTGTAGCTTGACCCTGAACAGGGAAGACTCAAATTATCTGAATGAGAACAGCTAATATTATTCTAAAGTGATGAGTTAATCCAGAGAATATACTTATTACTACTTTTACAGAAGCGTGAGTAATTGCTATTAAGAAAAGACTTACAAAATTCATTTGAACAGATGCCTACAAAGTAAAAATAGCTACTATTCATTCATTTTCTCAAGACATTATTACGAGTTATCCTGAAAAATTTGCTGAGTATAAAGCACTAAATACTATTGATGATATAGAAAGTTTACAAGCCCTTACATCTATTTTGGATGATAATATTAAAAGTAATAATATAGAATTTCTATTCACCGCTTTTGATAGATATTTGTATCTAAGAGATATAAAAGACAGAATTGGAAAATTAAAATGAGAATGAGTAAGTCCAGAACAATTTGATAAAATTATTGCTGATCAGAGAAGTGAGTATGACCAAAAATTAGAAGATTTAAAATCAAACAAAAGAATTAGAGATTTAGAAAAAAGAACAAAAAAAGATTCAGATGCTTTTGCTAAGCATATTGCAAAACTCACAGAACTCAATCTTATATATTGAGAGTATCAAGCATTTTTGAGAGAAAATTCTTTGTATGATTTTTCTGATATGATAAACTTTGCAGTTCAAGCATTGGAAAAAGATGAAAATTTAAGAGAAGATTTAGCTGAAAAATATCAATTTATTATGCTTGATGAGTATCAAGATACTAATAACTCACAAAATAAGGTTATGGACCTAATTTTGTCTGTATGAGAGGATAAAAACATAATGGTAGTATGAGATGATGATCAATCAATATATAGATTTCAATGAGCTAATATTGAAAATATGTTGGATTTTTCTATAAATTACCCTGCTACTAATTTTATAGTTCTCAAAAATAATTATAGGTCTGCTCAGAGTATTCTTGATCTTTCAACTAACCTGATTGAAAATAATTCTGAAAGACTTATAAATAGACTTCCAAATCTAAAGAAAGAACTTATAGCTCAAACGGACTACAAAGATTTAGATGAAAATAAATATGTAATTCTTCAAGATGAAATACTAGAAAAACTTTTTGTTCTTGATGAAATAAAAGCTAAAAATACTTGAGAGAATACATTTGCTATAATATGTAGAAGTAATAAAGAAGTGTGAGAATGGACAAAATTTATGAGTCTACAAAAGATTGATGTTGAGAGTAAATTGAAAACTAATATTTTAAATAATAAGTTTGTAGAATTTACACTAAATTTCTTGAAATTTGTTGAAAATCCTCATATTTCTGATGAAATTTTACTAAACATTTTAAGAACTGATATTATTGATGTTGAAAATATTGATGTTATTACTTTAGTGAGAAAGCTTTATAAGCAGAATTATTCAAAATCATGATTTCAAAAGAATCTATGGACGCTACTTAAAGATTTAGATAAAGACTTTGTTTTTAATAAAGAAGATGATGCTTGAAAAAAAGCATTATTTTCACTAGAACTAGAAGATGCCTTTAAAGACTATGAGAAAATATTAGTATTTAGAGATATGATTTTAGAATTAAATTCTGATTTAGGCCTTTATTGATTTTCTAGATTATTCCGTAAAATTCTTGATAAGAC
>CALLPO010000142.1 GCA_938015605.1 uncultured Candidatus Altimarinota bacterium
TTTAGTTAATGATATTAAAATTAAAAGACTAAAGGAAGATGGTGAAAATATTCTTGCTTGTTGATTAAAAAAAGAAAATTTTAAAGAATATATAAAAATAGATGGTAGTGGGTGTAGTGTAATTGCTTATTCAGAGCTACTTCCTCTTTTAAATGACATAAGAATTAAAGTCTGAGATAATTATATAGAATATCAGACCTGAAGAAAAGATTTTATTCTATGAAGAATGCTTGAAGATTGATATCTAAAAAGTGATGAGGCTCAAGACGATCCTGATTACGAGTTTAATCAATATCAAAAATCTTTTAGTAATGGGATATTATTTGAGTTTAAAAGAATTAAAGAAAGAATTAAATACCCTCACTTTGTTTTCTATGTAAAAGAATATTTAGAGGAAAAATATGGAAAAAAAGTAATGGAGGAATGAGGTCTTAAAATTATTACAACTCTAGATCCAGAAAAACAAGATGAAGCACAAGCTATTATTGATAAACATGCTGCCGTAAATAATTGGAAATACTGAGCTAATAATGCAGCTAGTATCACTCTTAATAATGAGAATGGGGAAATTATAACAATGATCTGATGAAAAGATTATTATAACAAAGAAATTGCCTGAGAAAATAATATTATTACTTCAAAACTTCAACCAGGTAGTACATTCAAACCTTTTGTATATGCTCTTGCTATGGAAAAAAACCAAATAGGGCCTAAAACTCCTGTTTTTGATGTGAAAACAACTTTCCCATGATGATATGAACCAAATAATTTTGATGGTAAATTTATGAAAAAAATGAGTATAGAAAAAGCTCTAAATTACTCTAGAAATGTTCCAGCAATTAAAATGTATTACCTAGCTTGAAAAGAAGCATCTATAATTAATTTTATGAAAGAACTTTGAGTTGAGTCATATTATGATTTTAAAAAATATTATAGAAAGCAGTATTGAAAAGAGTATAATTACTGAGCACCTATGGCATTAGGGACATGAGAAATGACTCCATTAGAATTAGCAACTGCATATTCAACGATTGCATCTCTTGGTAAGAAAAAAGAAATTACACCTATATTAAAAATTTATGACTCAAAATGAGTTCCTATTGAACTTCCAGAGCAAAGAAAAAAATCAGTTGAAGCCATTAGCCCCTCAACAGCATATTTAGTTACCTCAATACTTACAAACACAAAAGTAAGGCCTGATTCATGGAATAAATACATGACAATTCCAGATAGACAGATGGCAGCAAAGACATGAACATCAACAAAACAATTTAAAATTAATGGTGTTAAAAAAATATATCCTCAAAATGTGTGGACAATTTGATACACCCCCCAATTTACAACTATTGCTTGGGCTTGAAATACAAATTGAAAACAACTCTATGATAATGCTAGTTGATTAATGACAGCATGACCAATTCTTAGAGATACTATGACTTCAGTTCATAAAGGGACCAAGGCCAAAGAATGGGCTCGACCCAACAGCATTAAGGAAGTAACAATTTCTACAAATTCATGAAAACTTCCTACAGCTTCTACACCTTCTTCAGCGAGAGTTGCAGGATTATTTATTAATGCACCTACTTGATATGATGATAGTTATTTTTCACAGAAAGTTGATGCTTTATGTAATGGTAAGGTAACTGAAGATACACCTGAAGATGCAATTAAATTTATTAGTTGAGTAAAATATCATTCTCTTCAACCTAGTAATGAAGCATGGGAGGCACCTGTAAGAAGGCTTTATGGTTTTTGAAATCAAACAATAAGTTCAGAGATATGTGAAAGATCTGGTATTCCTTCAAATATGGAGCTAGGAATCAATATTTCAAATTGAGGTTCTTTATTTGCTGGATCAAATTATGTTGAACTAGCTTATAGAAGTTCTAACCCTATTACTTGAATTAGCATTCACCTATGATGACAACAACTTGCAACATATGCTCTTCCTTGAAAACTTGAATGATGATATAGAGGTAATTTTAATGTCCCAAGTGGGCTTATTTGAAATCAAACTCTTACAGTAAAGGCAATTGATAATCAATTCTATTCTAAAACTATTAGTAAATGAGTAGTGCTTTGATGAAAAGATGTAAGTGCTCCTGTTATTTCTCTTCAAAACCCTGCAAGATGAAGTATAAATCTAGATGAAGGTCAAAATTTTAATTTAAGAGCTAATATTAGTGATTCTAGTACTCTTAGATCTGTGAATGTTTATTTTAATGGGCAAACAATTGCTTCTAAACTTACTACAAGAAAAATAGTAGTTCCTATTTCTACAGCTGGATTATCTCAATGAGAGTATACTGCAAAAATTGATGCTACAGATATGCATTTTAATACTTCTAGCCAAACAATAACAGTTAATGTAATCAGTGGTGCAGCTCCTGCAGTAGTATCTCCAGAGTCAACAGAAGAAAACACTCCTGCTGCTGAAAATACTCTTGAAGAAACAGTTCCTATTCAAGAAGAAGAAATATCTGAAGAAACTGAAGAATAATTTCACTAACAATAAAAGGAAATTAATGAAAAGAACAAAAATAATTGCAACTGTTTGACCTTCAACTAATTCAAGAGAAAAACTTGAACAATTATATAAGGCATGAGTAAATATTATTCGATTTAATTTTTCTCATGCAAATTATGAGGAATCTGGAAGACTTGTATGACTCATAAAAGAACTCAATTCAGAATGAAAAACAAATCTCTCATTATTGCTTGATACAAAATGACCTGAAATTAGAACTGGAGATTTGGATGAAAAAATTACTTTCACTCAATGAGATACATTTAATATTTATACAGATAATTCATTATTACAAAAATGAGGATTGTTTTGTGATTATAAATTTTTAAGTGAAGATATAGCGGATGACTGAATTATAGTAATTGACTCTGGATTACTCAGTGTAAAGGTTTTGAAGAAAAATAAGTGATATGTAGAAGTAAAAGCTTTAAACTCGGCAGAAATTGGTTCAAGAAGACATATAAACCTTCCTTGAGTGAAGCTAAAACTCCCTGGTATAACAAACAAAGATAAGGAAGATATACTTTGGGGAATTAAAAATGACTTTTCTTTCATTGCAGCATCTTTTATTAGATCAGCAAAAAATGTTCAAGAAATCAGGAAACTTTTAGACGATAACTGATGAACTCATGTAGAAATTAATTCAAAAATTGAAAATCAAGAAGGTTTCGATAACTTAAAAGAAATAGTGAAAGCTTCTGATTGATTAATGGTTGCAAGGTGAGATTTATGAGTAGAAGTGCCTATTCAAAAATTAGCACTTTATCAGAAAAAAATAATCCAACAGTGTAAGAAAAAAGGAAAATTTGTGATTGTTGCAACTCATATGCTAGAAACAATGATAGACAATCCTTTCCCTACAAGAGCTGAAAGTTCTGATTTATTTAACACTATTCTTCAAAAGCCTGACTGTATTATGCTCTCTTGAGAAACAGCTATAGGATCTTTCCCCATTGAATGTGTTGAGATTATGACAACTATTACTCAAGAAGCAGAAAAAAACATTGAATACGAACATGAAAGTTTTAGCACTAAATGATTCAGTGAAAGAGATTTTGAAAAAAAATTACTTATTAAAAGTGGTATATTTATTGGAGAAGAACTTGATGCTGCTGCACTAATAATACTTACTAAAACTTGAAAATTAGCAAAATTTGCAAGTGCCTTTAGACCTGAAATAAAAACATATGCTTTTACTCCAAATAACTCAACAGTAAAGCTTTGTAATGCATACTTTGGTATTGACTCAATTCTCCTTGAAAAATGGGACTCAGAAAATTATAATAAGACTTTAGAAAAAGCTATTAAACTCCTAGTAAATAAATGATTATTAAATAAAAAAAATAAAATTATTGCAATCAATGATATACAAAAAAAAGATGTGGAAATTCCAGTAATGGAAATTATAAATGTTTGAGATTTTGTATAATAGTTTTGACTAAAGCTTAAAAAAATATATATTATAGTTAATGAGAATAATTCTTATTATCTTTTTTTATATTAATAATAATTAAATACAATGATGGAAAATGAATATGAAGCTGTATCAATGGCTAGAATCGATACAACTGCTCCAGCATGGGAAATGCCCTTCTATGATGCTGCTAATGATACTGATGGTACAACATCAAGTAAAGATTTAAAAGGTAGCTGGCATGTATTATTTTACTACCCTGCTGATTTTACTTTTGTATGTCCTACAGAATTAAAAGATATTGCAGATATTAAATCACAATTTGATGAAATGGGTGTTGAAATATTTCCAGTATCGACAGATACAGTTTTTACTCACAAAGGTTGGGTTAAAGCTGAAGGATTACTAAAAAATATGGAATATAAAATGTTAGCTGATCACAATGGTGAAATAGCTGATTTATACAATATTCTAGATATGGAATCTCACCTAGCAGGTAGAGGTACATTTATTATTGATCCAGATGGAATACTAAGAGGAGTTGAAGTTACTTCAGGTGCTCAAGGGAGAAACTCTGCAGAACTTGTTAGAAAACTACAAGGTCTACAATTCATGAGAGCTAATCCAAGCCTTGCTTGTCCTGCTAAATGGGCACCAGGTGGAACTACTCTTACTCCAGGTATTGATTTAGTTGGGAAAGTTGAAGAAAACATGTAATAATAAAAAAAGTCTCTTACTAATAAGTAAGAGACTTTTTTTAACGAAGAGATAATTCATAATCAACAGCAGCCTTTAAGAAGTATATAAGTGCCTCAAACATAGGTTTATCATCAAATTTAGACATATCAACAAGTTTGAGTTTATGTTGAGCTTGTAATAATTTAGTTGTATTAATATCTGGAAGAAAAGTGTTTACTTTGTTTACATATAACTCTCATTGTTGAAAGTTTTTTAACAGCTTACTTCTTTTTCCTAATTCTCACTTATATCATGATCCAACAGTGATAATTGTATCCTGAGTTTCAACATCTTTAGTTGATTCTCTAATTATCTCAGTGTGTGATAGTCAAGTATTTTCTCACAAAGTTTTACACACATCTTTTCCAGCTCAATTAGATTGAACGCAAGTAATAAATTTTTGTGGTAAAATTGTAAAACTATGAGCTAAAATATTTTGAAATTGTGCTTCTAAATATAATTGAGTTTTCTTTGATTGAAAAACAAAATTTGAACTATCTAGTTTAATACTAAATCTTCCTTCATATGTGAAGGGGGATTTTTTTCTTAACTCCAATATTTGATTACTAGAACTTAACTTTACTTCAAACGGTGTATTAAAAATTATCTGCCCAGACTTATTTACATGACTATATCATACTTGCCTTCAATTTAAGTATAATAAAAATGTCCCTATATCTGTATAATTTGGTTGATTAACTGATTCAAGCGTGAATCAAATCTTTTCAATAATAACATCTGAGTAAAGTTTTCATATTGTAACTGAATGAAGTGGAGTTGATCAAACAGATTCATTTTGATAAAAAGACTCTGTTGTTCATTTAGTACTTATACTTACAGCAATTTCATCACGAGGAGGTAGAATAGTGATTGGGAGCGTTTTTGAGTCCTTTCATGAACTATTCGTTATTTTCAGATTAAATGAACCTAATGGGAAATATGAAGGTATCTCTACATATCAAATTTTATTACTTGAACCTGTTACTTTTTTAAATTTCAAAGTATTTCATCCAATATGAATTGTATCTTCAACTCAGAATCCAAAACCATATATTTTCATTTCTTCTCATGCAAACACCTCATTTTGAACTCCTGCCGACAAGAGCAATGCAGGGAAAATGATTGAATCTTTTCACTCAAAATCTTCTAATGTAAATGAATTGCTAACTGAGTAACCATATTGTGTAAATCAAATTGTATATTTTTCTTCTTGAGTTAATGCTCTTTGTAATTTTCAAACTATACTCTTTCTATTAAGATCAAAAGTGGCATTTTCTTGATTATTATGTGAAAAAATATCTCAATCTGAAAATTGTCATCAATAGAAATTATCTCAAAAAACTTTTATTCTATTACCTCTTTCAGTTCAAAGAAGAGAAATTCATTCAATGTATGCAATATTCTTAGTACGTACATCAAAGATTTTAGGGTATACAGACATAATTCATTCTCTTTCTACATTAAATGAACCATAAAGAATATTAGCATTTAATAAGAATGTACAAACGTTTCAAACACAATCTTCAGGAAGAATTTTAGTAGGTCAAAAATAAATTGAATCTAACTCATCATCATAATATCAGACATCTACTCTTAATATTCTCTTTGACTGATCATCATTAAATCAATCTAGTTTAATCCCCCTAATAAATGGAAGATATTTATCATCTCCGTTATCAAATGAATATACATCAGAAAAAGTTCCATATGATTCAACATAAAAATAATTAATTCATTTTGTCAGAACAATATCATCAACGAAAAGTCTATCTGATTCTGTAAAGTTAACATTATATGATTTTCCATTATGCCATACTTTAATTCAACTGATATCTCAATCAACATCATTCATATCAAGTGAAAAAGCATTCTTAGGAATACTATCATCATCTCTTTTATATGATGATTTATATCATTTTTTTATAACTGGCTTATCTCATACAACAGTCATATCTAGAGAGTTTGAAACAATTCAATTATGTTCAATTGACACAACGTAAGTTCACGGTTCCCTATTTAATGAAGTTTTAATACTCTGAGTATCAGAATCTATTGAATACTGATGTTTTTCATCATTTATATAGAGTTGAGTGTTATTTTTACTATTTAAATTGTCTCATCAGATAAACAAGCTTTTTTGAGGATAAAATCACTCTGGTGCATAAGCAAAATGAATCTTTGGGATAGTGATTTCAACATTAACTTTATTTGATTTCATTCAATCTACTTCTACATATAAAGTAGCCTTATTTGTATCCTTTGAAAGTCCTCACATAATTATGTTTCATGTGTTTGCTGATATTTCAAATCATCCTCAATCAACAACAACATTTGCATCTTTTCAAAAATTTTCACCCTTTATTTTCACTCTTCTTTTAAAATTTTCTATATTTTGAGGTTCAGCAAATTCAATATATGGAAATTTATAAAAAAATTTAATATTTTTTGAGTCACATTTAAGTTCTCAATATCCTCTATTATTTCAAACTGATGAGTAATTAAAAGAAAACTTAGTGTTACTTTTTCAGACAACAAAAATAGGTTTTCAATCTATATATATATCACTACACTCATCTAGGTCATTTCAAATAATATCAATAATGGTATTTTTTCACAAATGGCCTTCATAAGTAATTTGTTCAATTCATAGAGTTTCTTCTACTTCATCTATAGCAAAGACTCAATTAGAAAAAAAAGTATTAAAACCAAATAGAAAAAAGAGAAAAGTTAGTTTAAGAAAAAAATTGTTTTTCATATTTATAAAGAAAATAAGTAAAATTATCATTTATAGTATATAAACAATGATAAATATATCAAAAAATCTCTTTAAATAGAGCTTGACAGTTAGTTGTTTTCTCATTTTAGTCTAAGAATTAAAAAAATCTAAGCATTTGCTTAGATTTTTTTCTTAACTTCATCAAATTTTGCAATAAGTTTTTTCTTGGCTTTCTCAACTTTTTCTGGAGCATCTTCTTTAAGTTCTTCTAATTTTCCCTTTTTTTCTTCATAAAGTTTTTCTAGTTCTACTTTAGCTGTTTCAGCATAATCAGTTCCCTGTTCTTTTAACTCTGCTATAAGTTTTTCACCTTCTTTTGTATACTGTTTTACAACTTTTTTTACTTCTTTCACCTTAGATTCAAATAATTCTTTATTTTCATCAGTCATTACCATTTCTTTAAGTTCTTCAAGAAAATTCTTATGAGTCTCTATGAAATTTCACATAAGGATTTTTTTTGAATCCCCTCAATTATCTTTAGCATCTTTCAATTCTGCTCTTACTTTTTCTCCTTTTTTTTCACTAAAAATTGTAGCAACAACAGTTCAAGTAATATAAGCTGCTGCAGCTAGTAACATCTTTTTTCAAAACATAATTATTTTTTTATTATTAATTAAACATATAAATATATAAACTGCAATAGATTCTTAATACAAAGGTAATCTTAATGCTTTTAATAGTACACATTTATTGATATAATTATTATAGTATAATAGCTAGATTTTTCAAGAGATTTTTTAACAGAAAAATAAAAACACTCTTTACTTCGGTTGAAAAAAATCTACACTTAGATAAATATAATTTAAACAAAAATAGATGATCCAAAATAATTTTTCAGATGGTTATAAGAAAGCACTTATAAATACAGAAACAAGAATTAAAGGTGTATGATTCAGTCAATTAGCTCAAGAAGATACATTTCTTGAAGTTGTAATGAATTCAACAGGTACTATAAAAGAACTTCTTGATTTGTATGGAGTTAATGAAAAGCTTATTATTGAAATAATATGAAAGTGACTTTTTAATGCTAAACCAGCTATAAGAAAGTGAAACTATATTGGTATGGACAGTGTACTGAAAGATGTTGTTCTAGCTAGTGTAAAAATTGCTGCTGAATATGGTAAAACTAAAGCTTCACTTGAAGATTTCCTACTTGCTATGCTGAGTGTTTGAAATTGGCTTGATAAAGTACTTGAATTCATTTGAATTAACCCTGCTGATCTAGAAATTAATATTATTGATTTACAAAAAGCTGGAACAATTGATGGTATTCAAAATGCTCCAAAATCAAATGCAAAGAATGATATGTGACAAGTTATTGAGGCGCTTACTGAAAATCTTCTTGGTGGTATATGAGGTCTAGCAGGAGCTACACCATTTGATGGAAATAAAAAACAAAAAGCTAAAAAAGATAATCAATCTGAAACTCCTACTTTAGATTTTTATTCAACTGATCTCACAAAAGAAGCTCGTGATTGAAAAATTGATAATATCATTTGAAGAGATAGAGAAATAGAAAGACTTATTGCTATTCTTAATAGAAAAACTAAGAATAATCCAATACTATTATGAGAACCTGGTGTTGGTAAAACAGCTATTGTTGAATGATTAGCTAAAAAAATTATAAGTGGAAATGTTCCCTTCTCAATGAAAGATAAAAGAGTTCTTTCAATAGATATTAATGCAATGGTTGCAGGTACAAAGTATAGAGGTGAGTTTGAACAAAGAATTAAAACAGTAATTGATGAAGCTTCCAAAATTGAGAATGAAGTGATTTTATTTATAGATGAAATACACACCATTATTTGAGCAGGTGCTTGAGAATGAAGTTTAGATGCTTCAAATATTCTTAAACCAGCTATGTGAAGAGGTAAAATTAAAGTAATCTGAGCGACTACACTTAGTGAATATCAAAAATACATTGAAAAAGATGCTGCTCTAGAAAGAAGATTCCAAAGAGTAACAGCGGATGAGCCAAATAAGGAAATCGCTACAGAAATTATTTTAGGAATAAAAGAAGGGTTTGAAGATTATCATAATCTTATTATTAGTGATGAATCTTGTATTGAAGCTGTAAAACTTTCTAAAAGGTATATAACTGATAGATTTTTACCAGATAAAGCTATTGATCTAATTGATGAGGCTTGTAGTCTTAAATCTATGCAATACAATTTTGATGAAAAAGAAATCACGAAACATAAAAAAGAAATTGCTAAACTTCAAACACAAATTGAAAATGCTGTGATTTCTCAAAAATATAAAGCTGCTAGTAGCTTAAAATTAAAAAAATCAAAACTTGAAGAAAAGATTTGAAATATTAAAAAGAAATTTTCAATTCCTAAAAGTAAAAGAAGTAAAATTACTCCAGCCGATATACAAAAGGTATTAAGTATTTCAACTTGAATTCCAGTAGAAAACCTTTCTGCTCAAGAGCTAGATAAATTAAAGAAACTCCCAAAAGTTATGGGAAAACAAATTATTGGTCAGGATGAGGCAATTGAATCAATTGTTAAATCAATTATGAGAAGTAGAGCTTGAATTAGTGATAGTAAAAGACCTCTAGGAAGTTTTCTATTTCTTTGACCCACATGAGTTGGTAAAACTGAACTTATCAAAGTTCTTGCAAAAGAATTTTATAGTGATGAGTCTGCTCTTATTAAGATTGATATGAGTGAATATAATGATAAAATGTCTGTAAGTAAACTTATTTGAGCCAGTAGTGGATATGTTTGATATGAAGAATGAGGTCAACTTACTGAAAAAGTAAGAAAAAAACCATACTCAATTGTTTTATTTGATGAAATAGAAAAAGCTGATTTTGAAGTATATAATTTATTATTGCAGATTCTTGAAGATTGAGTTTTAACAGACAATAAATGAAGAAAAATCAACTTCAAAAATACTGTACTTGTTATGACTTCAAACATCTGAGCTGATGAATTTAATGAAAAAGCTGAAAAAATTGGTTTTGATGTAAGTGCAAATGAGCAAACAAAAATAATGAATGACTATACAGAAGCAAAAGCAAATATTAAAGCAGGACTTTGAGATTATTTTTCACCAGAATTCTTAAACAGAATTGATAAAGTAGTGGTATTTAATCCACTCAATAAAACTGATATCAAAAAAATTGTTAAATTAAGACTTAGTGATTTATCAACAAGACTTTTAGCTAAAAATATTTCTCTAGAATACACAACAAAACTTATTACATTCATTACAAAAAAAGTCTATAATCCTGAATTTTGAGCAAGAGAAATTAGAAGATATATAACTGACACTCTTGAAGATGAAATTGCTGAAAATATTATTAATAGAAAAGTAAAAGACAAAGTTGCTTTAGATGTAGAAAAGAATAAAATAGTATTTACATACTAAATATGATAAAAAAAGCTTCTTACATACTTATAATTCTTGTTTTTATTTTTACAATAAAAACAAGTTTTTCAATATCAAATGCATTCTTGTGAGATGACTTATGACTTAATCTTTATAATAGTATTGATTCATGAATCATTGAATTAGAAGAGGGTGAATATTCATATGAAATGAAATGACAAAGTGCATGATGAACAATTGAGGATCCACTAAATAAAGTGTTATCTCAAAAGTGATATTGAAATTGTAAGATTGATGAAAGTTTATCAGAAACTGATATTTCTAGTATTTCTTGATGAAATATTGAACTATTGAAAAGTAAATTATCTAAGTCATGCCTTCAATGATGAACTGCAATAGCTGTATCAACAATAAATTCACTCCAAAGTGAAATTAAAAGTTATAAAAACAAAGCTCAGCAAAGAGCTGAAGAAAAAGCAAAACAGACATATAATATTTCAAGAATAGGTCTGTATGCTGATTGAGATTCAAAGAACTCTCCTTTTGATATCATTCAAGATATAAAGGATATTAATTCTATTATTTTTACTCAAAGTATAGAATATGAATGAGAGAATCCAATAAATGATTGATGATTCTCTGATTACCTTAGTTGAAAATTTAAGGACTTACCTAAGCTTGAAAAAGATGATTGAGAAGGTACAGTTGAAAGTGTTGAGGAAACAACGGATGTTATTGAAGATATTCTTGAAGAGAGTACAGATACTCCTATTAGTGAGTTAGATATTGTAGAAAGCGATGAATCAGTAGTAGCTAATATTAATCCAATTCCTCTAGGTATTTTCTGAGTAGATAATACTCAATATGCTTGTATAGATAATATTGAAAGTAGTTGATTATCACAAGAATACTTGGATTCTCTATGAATATATTCATGATGAGAAGAAGAAGGTACATCTGACTTATCAGTGTTAATTCCTTTAGATGAAAATCAATATGAATGAGAAGAAGAAAATAGTTTTATAGAAAATTTTGAAGAAGAAATGTCTTTTTTGAACACAGGCTATACTGCTGTAAATGATAATAGTATTTGGGATTGTTCAAATTTCTTCTGTATAACTATTGACTTTATCACTAGTGAACATTCAGTATTTGGTTGAGAGAAAATGAATTCAATTCAAAGTATAGTAGAAAAATCTAATGAACACTTAAAGAAATTTGTAAATTCATCTCTAATTCAATGAAAAATGACTACTAATAATTTTGAACTCTGATTAAGAGATCTTAAATTATCAGAAGTATTCTCTTTCGGTATGGTTATAACTAAAAAAACACCCCCAATACTTAATTTAGTAGAAAATGAAGATAAAGATGAAAATCCACTTTCTGCTAAAAACATATACTGTAAGAGATGGGAGTCATCATGATGAAAATGTATAAGACAAAATGACCTACAAGTTTTTACTGATAATGATGCTGAAGCTAAAACAATTATTGATTCCTGAGAAATTAGTGTTGCTGCTGCGGCACAAAAGTTTGCTGAGAGAAAAGCTCAACAGCAAATGCAATCCTTTTTAAATGACACTATAACAAAAGCAATACAAAGAAATGCATGACTTAAAGAAACTGAAGAGCTCTATGTTGAATTCTTAGAAATAGAAAGATTTGTAGGAAGTATACAAGACTATTCAAATGATTTGAGTGCCCTAGTTAGAGTAATAAATAAAATTCCAATTCACCCATAAAAATATGAAAAGAACACTGACATTACTCATTATATTATTATCAATTAACTTAACTATTGATAGTGTTTTTGGTGATGAATGTTCAAATAGTTGTCTAATTCAGGATGCACCTGCAGATGTTCTTCAAGAATATGTTGATAATAACAGAGCAATTGTATCAAATATTAATAGTCAGTTAACTGTCCAAAATTCGAATAGTGTAATAAGCCAACAATGAGTTAAAATATATAATTCAATAACTAACTGGAGTACTTATAATTCATGAGTTGATTTCTTAAAAATTCAGTTATCTTGAGAGATTCCTGCTCCTGTAAAAAGAGATCTGGAACTATTAAAAAAAGAATGAGAAAACCTATCAAAGTTTTTAAAGAGTATGATACTTCAAAGTTCTAATAACTCACCTATTGATAGTGTTTGTGATTGAGTTAATTTTTGTCTGTTGGAGAATTGAAGTGCCTGAGAAATTGCATGAAAACTTATTGAAAATCATTCAAATGTCTTAGAGTTTTATAAATTATCTCTTTTATGAAAACAATCTAGTTTTAGATGAAGCTTTATTCTTGTTGATGATAATTTTAAATCTGAACTTAATAATAATTATAATACATATACTCTCACTGATTGTTCACAATGTGAATGAGAGTTTGATAAAAAAATAAAAGAAGCAATAAAAGCAATTTCAGCTCAAGACCAAAAATCAAAAGATTGAATTCAACAATGGAAAGATGCATGGAGTATACTTAATGGTTCAAAAAATAATACAGCTGAATATGCAAAATTAGAAAGAGAACTTCTTCAAGGACAGTTATCTAAACAATGAATTGGGAGAAATAATGGTGAAACAATTCTTAATAATTTAGATAAATATAATAACAACGCATATTCAAATCAAAACAACCCTATTGATAACACTTTTGCAACTATTAAAGATAATATAGAGTCAAATTCAAATGCTGTAAGCTTTGTATCTAATATTTACCAAGCTACAAAGCAGCTATATAAAAAATGATCCGGATACTTAAAATGAAATACTCCAACAGTTCCTATATGA